>NZ_JBEOXI010000271.1:0-10325 GCF_040296465.1 Streptomyces sp. NPDC002130 | reverse complement strand
GTTCCGCGCGACGCGATTCTCATCGATCCCACCCACGATTTCGGTAAGAACACCTTCCACGGGCTCGAGTTGTTGCGGAAAGTGGACGTTCTTGTAAACACCGGGTGGCCAGTGCTGATGGCGCTGAGTAATAAGGACTTCATCGGGGAGACTCTTGGTGTGGAGCTTTCCGAGAGGTTGGAGGGAACATTGGCAGCGACAGCAATGGCCGCGGCGGGCGGCGCCCGGGTGTTCCGTGTTCACGAGGTGGCGTCCACCCGTCGTGTAGTCGACATGGTGGCCGCGATCCAGGGACGCCGCGCCCCCGTACGTACGGTTCGAGGTCTGGCATGAGTATCACCGGTGCGGGCCCGACCCGCGTATGGGCAGAAGCCAACAGTTGGGTTCCGCCCGTTCGTGCACCGTCTGGCCTCCGAGCTCGCGCTGGCGGGCTTCGTGAGCAACACGGCGAGCGGCGTCCTGATCGAGGTGGAGGGCCCGCCGGAGGGTGTCGCCGACTTCTGCGACCGGCTGGCGAAGGAGCCTCCGCCGCTGGCCGCCGTCACCGGCGTGGGGTTCGAGGACCTGCCCGCGACGGGCGCCGACGGCACCTTCGACATCCGCTCCACCGACCGCTCCCCCGGCAGCACCCTCCTCCCGCCCGACACGGCGACCTGCCCGGACTGCCTGCGGGAGCTGGGCGATCCGGCCGACCGCCGGCACCGGCACCCGTTCGTCACCTGCACCCACTGCGGACCCCGCTTCACCATCGCCACGGGCATGCCGTACGACCGGGCGGTCACGACCATGGCCGGCTTCCCGATGTGCGCCGGGTGCGCCCGTGAGTACGGCGATCCCCTCGACCGCCGCTTCCACGCCCAGCCCGTGGCCTGCCCCGACTGCGGTCCCCGGCTCCGCCTGGTGCCCGCCCCCGGGAGCGGGGTCCGCCCGGCCCGGGACGCCGAGGCCCTGGCATCGGCACGCGCGCTGCTGGCGGCCGGGCGGATCGTCGCCGTCAAGGGCCTCGGCGGCTACCACCTGGCCTGCGACGCCGGCGACGCACGCGCCGTGGACTCCCTGCGCACCCGCAAGGCACGCGGCGGCAAGCCGTTCGCCGTGATGTGCGCGGACCTCGACGAAGTACGGCGCATCGCCGGCCTCTCCTCCTGCGAACTGGCCGCGCTCACCGGCCCCCGCCGCCCCATCGTCCTGCTGAGCCGGCGCCCGGGGGCGAACGGCCTCGCGCACGGCGTCTGCCCCGGCAGCCCGCACCTCGGCGTGATGCTGCCCTACACCCCCGTGCACACCCTGCTGTTCGGCCTGCCCGGTGATCCGCCCGGCCCACGCGTGCTGGTCATGACCAGCGGCAACCGCTCCGGGGAGCCGATCGTCACGGACGACGACGAAGCGCTGACCCGGCTCGCCGGGCTGGCCGACGCCTGGCTCGCCCACGACCGGCCCATCGCCTCCCCCTGCGACGACTCCTTGCTGCGCGTCCGCCCCGACGGCACCGAGCAGGTGCTGCGCCGGTCCCGCGGTTTTGTGCCCCGGCCGCTGCGGCTGCCGGTGCCGGTGCGGCCCGCTCTCGCCGTGGGCGGTGACCTGAAGAACGCCCTGTGCCTCGGTGCGGGCGATCAGGCCTGGTTCGGCCCGCACATCGGCGACATGGGCGATCTGACCACCCTGGAGGCGGCCCGGCGGGCGGACGCGCACCTGCGGGCCCTCACCGGCGTGAGCCCCGAGCTGGTCGCCGCCGACCGGCACCCCGGGTATCACTCCACACGGTGGGCCTCCCGACTGGCCGGGCACGCCCCCGTGCTGGTTCAGCACCACCACGCACACATCGCCTCCGCCATGGCCGGGCACGGCCTCGACGGCACCACCCCCGTGATCGGCGTCGCCTTCGACGGCACGGGCTACGGCGACGACGGCACCGTCTGGGGCGGCGAGATCCTGCTCGCCGACTACACCGGCTTCCGCCGCTACGCCCGCCTCTCCCCCGCCCCGCTGCCCGGCGGTGACGCCGGCGTCGCCAACCCGTGCCGTCTGGCCCTGGCCCGGCTCTGGGCGGCGGGACTGCCGTGGGACGCGGACCTGCCGTGCGTGACCGCCTGCGCACCCCGGGAACTGGCCGTGCTCCGGAAGCAGTTGCCCGGTGGCCTGGCCTGTGTGCCGACCTCCAGCATGGGCCGGCTCTTCGACGCCGTGTCGTCGCTCGTGGGCGTGTGTCATCGCGCGGGGTACGAGGCGCAGGCCGCGCTGGAACTGGAGGGCGCTGCCGCTTCGGCGTGGGACGCCGACCCGTCGGCGTACGCCTTCGCCGGGGATCTCGACCCGGCACCCGTACTCGGCGCGCTGATCGCCGATCTGCGGCGCGGCACCCCGGCCGCCGTGCTCGCGGCCCGTTTCCATCGCGGCGTGGCCCGGGCGGTGGCGGGGATCTGCCGGCGGGCGCGTCAGGACACCGGCCTGGCCACCGTCGCGCTCAGCGGCGGGGTGTTCGCCAACGCGCTGCTGGAGGAGGAGTGCGCGCGGCTGCTGTCCGAGGACGGCTTCGCGGTGCTCCGTCACGGCGAAGTCCCGCCGAACGACGGCGGGCTGGCCCTCGGCCAGCTGGTGGTCGCGGCGCACCTACGACAGGAGGAGTGACCCATGTGTTTGGCAGTGCCCGGAAAGGTCGTGTCCATCGACGACAGTGCCGACCCGCTCACCGGACTGATCGACTTCGGCGGCGTGCAGAAACAGGCGTGCCTGGAGTACGTGTCCGATGTGCGGGTGGGTGAGTACGTCATCGTGCACGTCGGTTTCGCGCTCCAGCGTCTGGACGAGGAGTCGGCCCTGGCCTCCCTGAAGCTGTTCGAGGAACTGGGGCTGCTGGAGGAGGAGTTCGGGGACGCCTGGGAGCAGGCGGCCAAGGAGGCGGGCGCCGCCGCGGTGACGGAGCCCCAGGACAGCGGGAGTGAGGCCCGGTGAAGTACATCGACGAGTTCAACGACCCCCAGCTGGCCCGGCGTCTGCTGGACGAGATCCGCGCCACCGCCACCCGGCCCTGGGCCCTGATGGAGGTGTGCGGCGGGCAGACCCACTCGATCATCCGGCACGGCATCGACCAGCTGCTGCCCGAGCAGGTCGAGTTGATCCACGGTCCCGGCTGTCCGGTCTGTGTCACGCCGCTGGAGGTCATCGACAAGGCGCTGGAAATCGCCGCGCGGCCCGGGGTGATCTTCTGCTCCTTCGGCGACATGCTGCGGGTGCCGGGCACCGACCGCGACCTGTTCCGGGTGAAGGGCGAGGGCGGCGACGTGCGCGTGGTGTACTCGCCGCTCGACGCCCTGGAGCTGGCCCGCCGCAACCCGGACCGGGAGGTGGTGTTCTTCGCGATCGGCTTCGAGACCACCGCCCCGGCCAACGCGATGGCAGTGCACCAGGCGCGCCGGCTGGGCCTGTCCAACTTCAGCCTGCTGGTGTCGCATGTGCGGGTGCCCCCGGCCGTCGAGGCGATCATGACGGCACCGGAGTGCCGGGTGCAGGGCTTCCTCGCCGCCGGGCACGTGTGCAGCGTGATGGGGATGGCCGAGTACCCGGAGCTGGCCGAGCGGTTCCGGGTGCCGATGGTGGTGACCGGCTTCGAGCCGCTGGACATCCTGGAGGGCATCCGCCGGGCGGTACGCCAGCTGGAGCGCGGTGAGCACCGGGTGGAGAACGCCTATCCGCGTGCCGTGCGCGAGGAGGGCAACCCGGCCGCGGTGCGCATGATCGAGGAGGTCTTCGAGGTCACCGACCGGTCCTGGCGCGGCATCGGGCGGATCCCGGCGAGCGGCTGGCGGCTGACCGACGCCTTCCGCGCCTACGACGCGGAGCACCGCTTCGACGTCAGCGGGATCCGCACCGAGGAGCCCGCCGAGTGCCGGGCCGGCGAGGTGCTCCAGGGCCTGATCAAGCCGACCGAGTGCGCCGCGTTCGGCACCACCTGCACCCCGCGCACCCCGCTCGGCGCCACCATGGTCTCCAGCGAGGGCGCCTGCGCGGCCTACTACCTCTACCGACGCATGAACGCCCCGGCGCCGCAGGCCGGCGGAGCCGCGCAGCAGGAGGAGGTGACTCCCGTTGCCTGAGCACGTCACCGATGTGGTCGACCCGGCCAACTGGACCTGCCCCGCCCCGCTGCGTGACCAGGGGGTCGTGGTCATGGGGCACGGCGGCGGCGGTGCGCTGTCGGCGGAGCTGATGGAGCAGATCTTCACCCCTGCCTACGGCAACGCCACCCTGGCCGGGCTCGCCGACTCCGCCGTCCTCGAACTCGGCGGCGCGCGGCTGGCCTTCTCCACCGACTCCTACGTGGTCCGGCCGCTGTTCTTCCCCGGCGGCTGTCTCGGCGACCTCGCGGTCAACGGCACCGTCAACGACCTCGCGATGAGCGGCGCGCGGCCCGCCTACCTCTCCGCCGCCTTCGTCCTGGAGGAGGGCGTGGAGCTGACGGTCGTCGAGCGGATCGCCCGCTCGATGGGGGCGGCTGCCGCGGCCGCCGGGGTCACGATCGCCACGGGCGACACCAAGGTGGTGGAGTCCGGGCACGGCGACGGGGTGTACGTCACCACCGCCGGGGTGGGTCTCGTGCCCGACGGGGTGGACATCCGGCCCCAGCGTGCCCGGCCGGGTGACGCGGTCATCGTCAGCGGCCCGATCGGGCTGCACGGCGTGGCGATCATGAGCGTGCGAGAAGGGCTGGAGTTCGGGGTGGAGGTCGCCAGCGACACCGCGCCCCTGGCGGATCTGGTGGCGGCCATGCTGGGCGTCACTGCGGACATCCATGTGCTGCGCGACCCCACCAGGGGCGGCCTGGGCGCGTCCCTCAACGAGATCGCCCGTGCCTCCGGGACGGGTGTCCGGCTTCAGGAGCGGGCGATCCCGGTGCCGGACGCGGTGGCGAACGCCTGCGGGTTCCTCGGGCTCGATCCGCTGTACGTCGCCAACGAGGGACGGCTGGTCGCCTTCGTGCCCCCGTCAAAGGCGGAGGAGGTGCTGGCGGCGATGCGGGCCCATCCGCAGGGTGCCGGAGCCACGCTGATCGGCGAGTGCGTCGCCGAGCATCCCGGGATGGTGGTGGTCGCCACCGGGCTCGGCGGGACGCGGGTGGTGGATCTGCCGCTCGGGGAGCAGCTGCCGCGCATCTGCTGACCGCCGGACAGGACGAAGGGCCCCGCCGACGGATCGGCGGGGCCCTTCGTCCCCTCTACGCCGGTACCGGCTCGATCCCGGCGATCTCCAGCTCACGGCCGCTGCGCAGGTCGTTGGAGGGCTGGTCGCAGCGCGGGCACCAGAAGAACGGGGGCACGCCCACCGCGAACTCCTCGGCGCACGGGCCGCACCAGGCCTGCGCGGGGATCTGCTCGACGACGAGCCGTGCTCCCGCGAGGGATGTGCCGTCGCGGGCCACCTCGAAGGCGAAGTCCAGGGCGTCGGGGACGACGCCCGCCAGCTCGCCGACCCGGACGGTCACCTTCGAGACGGCGTCCGTCCCGTCCGCCCGGGCCAGCTCGTCGGCCCGCTCGATGATCGCGCTCGCGATCGACAGTTCGTGCACGGCCGGCTCACGGGTAGCGGTGGCCGGCGCGGAACCCGCCGGCCATCCGCCAGATCCGCGCCTCGCGCCTCAGGCTGGGCCACTCCCAGCACAACAGGGCCAGGGCCGCGCCGCCCACCAGGACGGCCTCGGTTTTCAGCACCCGCCGTCCGCTCATCCCGCCCCGCCTGCGCATGACGGTTCTGCGTACTCGTTTCATTGCGGCGACTCCCTGCTCGTTCGCGTCACGGTCTTCATCCCGGCGAGATGTTCGGCATGGTCTCGGCGAGGGCGTCATGCCGCTTCCAGTGGATCCCGGTGGAGCGGCGCGCGTCGGCGGTGCCGTCCGCGTGGTGCCCCTTCTGCTGCTGGCGCGGTCCCTTGTTGCCCTGGTGCATCCCGGCGACGTGCCGGGGCGTGTCGGGCTTCGCCTGGGGCCGGCCCACTCTGATGCTGCCCATGGGGTGCTCTCCTTCCTCGCCTCCGACCTGCGGAGTGCGTGGCTATGGCCGCTCGGTGAGGTCCTCGAAGAACTGCTGGACGGCCGGCCAGACCCGGCCGCCGCCGGACAGGCCGCGCCACTCCCGGCGTACGACGGCGACCATCCGGTAGCAGTCGTCGATCGGCACGATCCAGTGGTGGTGCAGGCCGTGGACGGTGTTCACCAGCAGGGCCTCCACGTCGGGTTCCACGGTCGCGAGCTGTGGACACGTGCCGGACAGTTTCTGCCAGGCCGCCGCGTCCACCTCCCAGCGCATGGCTCCCGCGGGGCTCGGGCCCTCGGCGGTGACGGTGCCGTCGGCCCGGGGCACGAAGAACACCAGGCCGACCGGCACGCCCAGCGCGGCCGTGTCGACCTCGGGCAGCCGGACCCGGCGCCGGGGCACGAGCCGGTACTGGCCGTCCCCCGCCGCCGCGTCGGCGAACAGCACGGAGCAGGGGCCGCAGACGCAGCGCACCTCCTCCTGCCCGGTGTCGTACAGGTGGGCGTGCTCGTCGCCGACCGGCGCGGCGCACAGGTCGCACACCTCCTTCTCGGCCGCCGCGGTGCGGTCGGCCGAGGAGCGGATGAGGCGGGCCAGTGCCCCGTCGGTGGTCACGGTGTGCCCCGGTGCGTCAGCGTGGTCAGCGGGACGAAGGCGGGGGCCGTCTGGGTGAGGGGCTCCACCGCCGTCAGCTCGGGAGCCACGGCGAGCACCGCCGCGCGGACCGCGTCGGTGACCTCCGATCCCCCGCTGCCGCAGCCGGACCCGCATCCACCGCCGCCCTTCGTCAGACGGACCCGGGCGACCTGCCCTTCGACCCCGGCCCACTCCACGTCGCCGCCCCGCTCCTGTACGGCGGGCCGCAGCCGTTCGACCGCGCGGGCCGCCCGGCGTTCGGCGGGCTCGGGGTGGATGTCGTGCAGCACCATGAGGTGCCCGAGCAGCTCGTCGTCGGCGAGGCGCTCGGCCAGTTGCTCGTCCGCCTGGTCCAGGACGCGGGCCAGGGCTTCGCCGTAGACCTCGGTCAGCAGGGCCACCGCCTCGGTCGCGGAGCGGGTGGTGGGGCCGGGAGCGGACTCGAGGGTTTCCAGCGCCTGGTCGAGCCGGGCGAGCCGGGCCTCGACGTCCGGGTCGGCCAGCCGTGCGCCGACGGCCTCAGCCATGGTTCGCCCCGTACGTCGGCGAGTGCAGGGTCGTCAGTGTCTTGCCCTTGCCGACGTACATGTGCACACCGCACGGCAGACACGGGTCGAAGCTGCGGACCGTGCGCATGATGTCGACGCCCTTGAAGTCGTCGGGCCCGTTCTCCTCGAAGATGGGCTGGCCCTGGACGGCGTCCTCGTACGGGCCGGGGGTGCCGTACATGTCGCGGGGGCTGGCGTTCCACGGGGTCGGCGGGTACGGGTGGTAGTTGGCGATCTTCTTGTCCTTGATCACCAGGTGGTGGGAGAGGACGCCGCGCACCGCCTCGTGGAAGCCGCAGCCGATCGCCTCGTCGGGCACCTCGTAGTTCTCGAAGACCTTGGTCTCGCCCGCGCGCACCATGCCCATGGCCTCTTCCAGGAACTGCAGGGCCATGGCGGCCGCGTAGGCGATGAAGTAGGGCCGGGCGCGGTCGCGTTCGATGGTGTTGCTCCACTGCGGGATGCGCCACTCCAGGGTGGTCTCCGGCAGCGACTCGCCCTTGGGCAGGGAGATGCGCACGCTGTGGCCGGTGGCCTTGACGTACGGGGTGTCGACCAGGCCGCTCAGCGCGGTCGACCACAGGCGGGCGAGGGGGCCGCCGCCGGTGTCGAGGGCGAGGTGGTCGCCGGTGCGCTGGTCGAACCAGCGGGGGCTCATCACCCAGCTGTACTTGTCGTCGAAGTTGCGCTTCTGCGGCACCGGGACGGTGGTCTGGTTCCACGGGTGGCGCATGTCGACGGGGTTGCCGAGCGGGTCGTGGGTGACGAACGGCTGGTCGTTGACCCAGTCCTCGTAGTACGAGCTGCCGAGCATGATGCGCAGGCCGAGGTTGATGTCGACGAGGTTGTTGGTGACCAGTTCGCCGTCGACGATGATGCCCGGGGTGACGTACATGTCCTTGCCCCAGGAGTTCATCGTCTCGTAGCGGTAGTCGACCGTCTTCGGGTCCTGGAAGGCGCCCCAGCAGCCCAGCAGGACGCGGCGGCGGCCGACCTCCTCGTAGCCGGGCAGCGCCTCGTAGAAGAAGTCGAAGACGTCGTCGTTCATGGCGACGGCCTTCTTCACGAAGTCGATGACCTTCATGAGCCGGCTGAGGTAGTCGGTGAACACGGTCGGCTGCGGCATCGTGCCGACGCCGCCCGGGTACAGCGTGGAGGGGTGGACGTGCCGCCCCTCCATCAGGCAGAACATCTCGCGGGTGATGCGGCTGACCTTCAGGGCCTCCTTGTAGACCTCACCCTCGAAGGGGTTGAAGGCCTTCATGATGTCGGCGATGGTGCGGTAGCCGTGGATGTCGCCGCGGGGCGCCTCGGTGCGTTCGGCGCGGGCCAGCACACCGGGGTTGGTGGCCTTGACCATCGCCTCGCAGAAGTCCACGAACACCAGGTTGTCCTGGAAGATCGTGTGGTCGAACATGTACTCGGCCGCTTCACCGAGGTTGACGATGTAGTCGGCCAGCGGAGGCGGCTTGACGCCGTAGGCCATCTGCTGGGCGTAGTCCGAGCAGGTGGTGTGGTTGTCGCCGCAGATGCCGCAGATCCGGGACGTGATGAAGCCCGCGTCGCGCGGGTCCTTGCCCTTCATGAACACCGAGTAGCCGCGGAACAGCGACGAGGTGCTGTGGCATTCGACGACTTCCCGGTTGGCGAAGTCGATCTTCGTGTAGATGCCCAGGTTCCCGATGATCCGTGTGATCGGATCCCAGGACATGTCCACGAGCTGTGGCGGCTTGCGGTCCGTGGGCCGCGCCTCGGTGGTGGTCATCTGCGGTACTGCCCCTCGCTGTCGGTGGTGTGTGGGGTGGTGGGCTTGCTGCGTGGGAGCCTCATCAGGCGCGCCAGTGGGGGTCGTAACCGCTGGTCAGCTTGCGCTTGTTGTGGCGCCATTTGGGCTCATGGTTGACGAGCTCGTTGGTCATGCCGCGCAGTCGCCGGACGACGGCCCCGTACGGCTTGATGACCAGGGACGACAGGGTGCTGCCCGGGGGCTCGTCCATGAACGGCATGAACGCGTCGGGGAAGCCGGGCATCGTGCAGCCGATGCAGATGCCGCCGACGTTGGGGCAGCCGCCGAGGCCACCCATCCACCCGCGCTTGGGCACGTTGCAGTTGACGACCGGACCCCAGCAGCCCGTCTTCACGAGGCACTTGGGTGAGTTGTAGTCCGCGGCGAAGTTGGCCTGCTCGTAGTACGAGCCGCGGTCGCAGCCCTCGTGGACCGTCTTCCCGAACAGCCACTGCGGGCGCAGCATGTGGTCCAGCGGCGGCGGGGGCGCGGAGCCGGCCGCGTGGTAGAGGACCCAGAGCAGGGTCTCCATGAAGTTCTCGGGCTGGATCGGGCACCCGGGCACGTTGACGACGGGCAGGCCGGCCTGGGAGGTGTAGTCCCAGCCCAGGTAGTCGGCGAGGCCCATGCAGCCCGTCGGGTTGCCGGACATGGCGTGGATGCCGCCGAAGGTGGCACAGGTGCCGGCGGCGACCACGGCCCAGGCCTTGGGGGCCAGTTGGTCGATCCACCAGTTGAGGGTCTGTGGCTCGCCGGTCTCCGGGTCGTTGCCGAAGGACGTCCAGTAGCCGTCGCCCTCGATGATGTTCTGGTTGGGGATCGAGCCCTCGATGACGAGGATGAACGGGCCCAGTTCGCCGCGTACGGCGGCCCGGTAGGGAGCCAGGAAGTCCTCGCCGCCCAGGCTGGGCGAGAGCACCTTGTTGATCAGGTTCACCTTCGGCAGGCCCGGGATCAGCCCGAGCACCAGGTCCTCGATGGAGGGCTGGTCGGCGGCGGTGAGCGAGACGGTGTCGCCGTCACAGCTCATGCCCTCGGAGATCCAGAGGATGTGGATCTCGTCGATGCCCTGCCGGACCTCGGACCGTTCGGGTTCCTTGCTGACTTCTTCGGTGCTGCTGTGGGTGGTCATGTCACTCGGCCTCCGCTGCGGGGGTCTCGGAGTCGGTCATGTGCCGCGCCGGGGCTGCGGCGGGAGCCGGTGCCGACGGCTCGTCCGGGATTCCGGCGGGCTCGAGGGGTTCGAGCTCGTCGGGCCGGAAGTAGTGGAAGCGGCCGTACCAGTTGTTCAGTTCGGCGGCTGGGTCGTCGTCGAGGGTGACGGCGAG
>NZ_JBEOXI010000270.1:0-10359 GCF_040296465.1 Streptomyces sp. NPDC002130 | reverse complement strand
GCCGCGCAGCACCTGACCTCCTGGGGGCTCCTGGGGTTCGCCCAGATGGCCGCGGAGACACTGCGGGAGGCCATCGAGACGGGCGTGCGCTTCCAGAACCTGTCCGGGGCGATGGTGGTCTGGTCGGCGGGGCAGGAGGGAGCCGGCTACGTGCTGCGGGCCGCACTGCCCGATCCCGCCCTCGATCCGGCGGTCGCGGTCTTCCTGGCCGAGGAGGCGTTCGCCAGCGTCGTCACCCTCACACGGCTGAGTTCCGGCGCTGAATTCACCCCGCAGAGCGTCGAGTTCGCCTTCCCCGCCACCCGCCGGGCCGGGCCGTTCACCGACTTGTTCCGCTGCCCCGTACGCTTTGGCGCCTCGCACAACCGCCTGGTGTTCCCCACGACGTGGGCCGGGCGGCCGATGCCGGGCCACGACCGGGTCACCTACGCCGCCGTCGTGGAGCTCCTGGAGGAGCAGGTGGCGTCGAGACGCGATCAGCAGGACCTGCTGGAGGTGCTGGAGATCTCGATCGCGCAGAGCCTGCCCGACGTGCCGTCCTTCGTCGAGCAGGCCCGACGTCGCGCTTCCAGCGAGCGCACACTGCGTCGTCGGCTGGCCGAGTGCGGCACGACCTACGAGGCGGTCGTCGACGGAGTGCGCCGCGAGCGGGTCGAGCAACTGCTGCGCCGCCCCGAGCTGACCCTGCGTGACATCGCCCGGCAGGCGGGCTTCTCGGACGTGCGAGCTCTGCGGCGGGCGGTGCACCGCTGGCACGGGGTAGCCCCGGCGCGGCTGCGCGGGGAGTCCGCGGCACGGTGAGGCCGGTGCCCCACGCACCACCCACCGGGCTGCCGCACCGTCCGGCCGACCAGGTCAACGCGTGCGGATCCAGACGGTCTTCTCCCTGGTCCACTGTGTGAAGGCGTCGGTGGACTTCTCCGCGCCGCCGAACCCCGACTGCTTCCACCCTCCGAAGGGGGTGGTGAGGTCCCCCTCGCTGTACGCGTTGACGGAGACCACCCCGGCTTCGACGCCCCGCGCGAGCCGGAGCGCCGCGTCGAGGTCTCGGGTCCACACCGAGGCGGCGAGCCCGTACACGGTGGCGTTCGCCCTCCGCACCGCCTCGTCCTCGGACGTGAAGCTCTGGACGGTGACGACAGGGCCGAACAGCTCCTTGGTGAGCACGTCGCTGCCTTCCGGGGCACGGCTGATCACCGTGGGCGGATAGTAGGCACCGCGTGGCGGCAGACCGTGCGGCAGCCCGCCGGTGTGGATGCAGGCTCCGGCGGAACGGGCCGCGTCCACCGCCGCCGCGACCCGGTCGAACGCGGCGCGGCTGATGAGCGGCCCCACTTGGGTGCGCGCGTCGGCGGGGTCGCCGATGACGAGGTTCTTCGCAGCGGCGGTGAACCGGTCCAGCACCTCGGCGGCGATGCTGTGGTGGACCAGGACACGGGAGCCGGCCGTGCAGTTCTGCCCCATGGTCACAAACGCGGCCTCGATCATGTCGGCGATCAGTTCGTCGCCGTACTCGAGCGCGTCCGGCATCAGGATCTGAGGGCTCTTGCCGCCCATCTCCAAGGAGATCCGCTTGAAGTTGGTCTCCGCCGCGTGGGCCAGGACGCGGCGTCCGGTGGCGGTGGATCCGGTGAACGACAAGGCCCGCACGAGCGGGTCGCGGGCGAGCGCCGTCCCGGTGACGGTGCCGTGGCCGGGCAGTACGGTGAGCACGCCGTCCGGCAGGCCCGCCTCGGTGGCCAGAGCGGCCAGGTGCAGGGCGGAGCGCGGGGTGGCCTCGGCGGGCTTGAGCAGCAGCGAGTTGCCCGCGGCGAGTGCGGGCCCGACCTTCCAGGCGGCCATCGCCAGAGGGTAGTTCCAGGGCAGGATGGCGGCGGCCGCCCCGACCGGTTCCCGGCTCACCAGGCCCAGGCTCTCGCGAGAGGTGGGGGCGACGCGGCCGAAGACCTTGTCGGCCGCCTCGGCGAACCAGCGGATCGACTCGATCGCGCCGGGCACGTCGGCGGTACGGCACTCCGTGATCGGCTTGCCCGCGTCCTCACAGTCCAGCCGGGCCAGGAACTCGGCGTCGCGCTCCATGAGGTCGGCAAGGCGCAGCAGGACAGCGGCCCGCTCGCGTGGGGACCGGCCGGCCCAGACGCCACGCATGAAGACCTTGTGCGCCTGCTCGGCGGCCAGCGCGACGTCTCGCTCGCTCGCCGCCGGTACGGTCGTGATCAGCTCCCCTGTCGCGGGATTGACCACGTCGAGCGTCTCCTCGACACGCGTGCTCATCACCCCCCTCATGCTTCCTCCACCAGTTCCCACCGGCCGCCGCCGACCTGGCGGGCCAGTCCTCTGCGGCGCAGGTCCTCCAGATAGCGGGCCATCCCTCGCTCGCCCCGCTTGCGGAACAGCGGGAAGAGCCGGGGCAACAGATTCGGCGCCAGCATCGCCAAGCGCACCAGCCGGGACTCGCCGGGCCGGACATAGACCTCCAGACGGGGCTCGTCCAACAGGCTCACGACCGCGTCGACGACGGCGGCCGGCTGCTGCGGTGTGTCCTGGAACTGCATGGAGTTGCCGCCCTCGACGGCTTCCTGGCGGAGCATCCGGGTGTCGGTGGCCGACGGCAGCACCGAACCGGCCTGGATGCCCTTGCCCAGCAGATCCAGCCCGATGGCGAGCATCGCGCCCCGCAGCCCGAACTTCGAGGCGCTGTACACCGGGGTCTCGCCCAGCGGGAAGATCCCGCCGAGGGACACGGTCGTGATCACCCGGGGATCACCGGAGGCCCGCAGCAGCGGAATGGCGAGGCGGGTGGTGACCAGCGGGGAGACCAGATTGAGGTTGATCTCCCGCTCGATGCTCTCGACGCTGCGCACGTCGAACCGATGCGAGCTGGTCATGCCCACGTTGTTCACCAGGACGTCGATACGGCCGTGGGCGGCCGCGACGCCGTCGAGCACCTGCTCCACGGCGAGACGGTCCAGCAGGTCGCAACCCGCGCCGGCATGCCCACTCCCGGGGAGATCGGCAGCGGTCCGCTCGGCCCGCACCCGGTCGATGTCGACCACGACGAGGCGGGCACCGCCTGCCGCGAAACGGTGGCACAGGGCGCTGCCGATGCCTCCGGCGCCGCCGGTCACCAGGATGACCTTGTCATGGAAGTCGTACGTCATGACGCCACCGCCCCCTGTCGCGCGGACGCGGCCCGGGGCGGCAGACCCGCGGTACGCCAGCCCAGACCCTCGGCGACCTTGCCGAGGTATTTCACGAAGGCGTCGCTGTGGACGTAGCCGGTGTGGCGTGGCGAGTCGACGAACCTCAGTCCGCCGGAGAGGTCCGGCCGGTCGCTGCGGATCATGCGGGCGAACCGTTCGGCGGTCGGCAGTCCGGCCCCCGCGTCCCGGATGAAGGAGGCGATCAACTGGGCCTGGCTGTCGAAGAGCCGGTAGGCACCGGAGTTGGTCTCCACGAAGCCGACGCCGAACAGGCCCTCGTGTTCACGGGAGCAGGAGGACAGGTAGAGGTCGGGGTGCTGCTCGTCGCCGAAGTACTTCTGCGCGACGGGGACCGCGTGGACGTATCCCGTGGCCAGCAGGATCAGGTCGAAGTCGTCGCTGGTGCCGTCGGTGAAGTGCACGGTCCGGCCCTCGGTGTGCGCGATGCCGGGCCTGGCCGTGATGTCTCCGTGCTGGAGGTGGTGGATCAGCAGCGAGTTGATCGCCGGGTGGGTCTCGAACAGCTTGTGGTCGGGCTTGTACAGACCGAGCCTGCGCGGGTCGCCGTTGAGCAGCCGCAGCAGGCCGCCGAACAGCTTCTGCTGCAGCCACATCGGCAGGTGGGGTCCACCCGCGGCGATGGTGTCCACGGGCCGGCCGAACAGGTGCTTGGGTATGAACCAGTAGCCACGGCGCATGCTGATCGCCGCGTGATCGGCGGACCGCGCCGCGTCGCAGGCGATGTCCAGCCCGGAATTGCCCGCACCCACCACCAGCACCCGCTTGCCCCGCAGTTCGTCGCTGCTGCGGTAGGTGACGGTGTGGCGGATCTCGCCGGTGAAGTCGCCGGGCAGGTCGGGGACGTTGGGGTGCCACTGTGCGCCCGTGCACACGACGACCTGCCGGTGGGTGCCGGTCCGGCCGTCGGCCCGGGTGACCGTCCAGGTGCCGTCCGGGTTCCTGTCCACGCTGCGGGCCTCGGTGCCGAACTCGATCCGGTCCCTGAGCCCGTACGCCTCGGCGAACGACGTCAGGTAGGACAGGATCTGCCGGTGCGGCGGGTAGTCGGCGAAGTGGTCCGGCATCGGATAGCCGCCGAAGCCGGAGAGGGTCCTGCTGGAGATGAAGTGGGCCGACTCGTACATGGGGCTGCCGGGGTTGTCGATGTCCCACAGTCCGCCCGGCCCCGTGTGGCGCTCGATGTGCGTGTACGGCAGGTCGCGCTCGGCCAGCGCCCTCGCGACCGCCAGCCCCGCGGGTCCGGCACCGATCACACAGGTGTCGTACTGGTTCTCATTCACCGGTCCGCCTCCTTTCTGGGATGTCTCAGATGTTGCTTGCCGGGAACCTATGCACCGGGCGACCAGCGGGAACTGACCCCTGCGGCCACAGAGGGGACCGCAGCGGCCAGAGGGGGGGCCGCTGCTGCCCTGCACGCCCTCGGCCGTGTCGGACGACCCGGCCGGGGTGCTCACCCGGTCTCGGTGGAGGAGAAGGGTGCGAGCCGCTTCCCGGGCGATGCCGCCGTGCCGGCCACCGTCATCCGGAGCAGGGGCAGCGAGGCGACGACGGTGCCGAGTGCGAGGACGATGCCGAGCACGTCGGCCCCGGCGGCGTCGAGGACGGCTCCGACGGCCAAGGGCCCGATGCCGGTGCCCCCAGGGCGCCCGCCCCGCTGAGGGAGGCGACCAGGCGTCCGGTCGGGTCGATGAGCGCCGCGGCGGCGAGCATCTGCACCAGGACGGCCAGTTGGCAGGTCTGCCAGAGGACGGCGGCGACGGTGAAGAGCACGGGGTCGTGGGTGAGGACCAGGAACGCCATCGCGAGGGCCTGTGCCGTGACGAAGACGGCCATGGACCGCATGCGCCCGAAGCTCCGCGCCGCAACCGGCCCCACCGCCGCGCCGACGAGCGCCACGACGCTGGAGATGGCGAGGACGGCGGACACGGCCGAGGGGACATCCCGGTGTGCTGCCGGCCGAGGACCGAGGCGTACGACCACGCGCCCTGGGTGACGGTCCACAGCAGTGCGGTCCCGAGGAGCAGCACCACGGACGGCTTGGCCCCGGTCGTCCCCGCCCTGCCGACGGGCCCGGTGTCCGCTGTGGCGGGACCGTCCGGGAGCCCTCGTACCAACGGCCAGGCGGCGAGACAGCACAACGCCATGAGCAGGAAGCCGGTGCCGTCCCCGACGTCGTGGTTGGCCGCGGGGACGCCCATGATCAGCAGCGCCGTCACACCGACCGTGCCGGAGATGGTGACGGCGGACGTCTTGTCGGCGTCTTCGGTGGCGGCGAGCGCCGCCGTGGCCGCCGCGTAGACCGCGCCGAGCCCCGCCCCGAGGACCAGGTTGGCCAGGACCAGGGTCACCGGTTCGACGGCCGCCGCCGCTCCGAGGAAACCGGCTCCCGAGAGGGCCAGGCCGAGGCGGGTCATCCGCACCCGGCCCGGCCGCGCGGCCCGCTTGGCCAGCAGCAGCGTCACCACCGCCGTCGCCATCAGCTGGCTCGCGGCCACGATCCCGGCGCCGGAGTCCGAGAGTCCGAAACGGGTCGCGAAGTCGTCGTCCCTCTGATCACGCTCGTCGTTGCCGTGTCGGGGGCGACCGTCGCGGGTGCGGCTCCCGCCTCCGCCCCGCCGGAGGGGCTCACCCCGAACGCAACCACCTGCACTCGGACGTGACGTGACCGGCGCCGGGCCCCTGTGCCGCCCGGCGCCTTGTCAGCCCTCTGCCCGCTCACTTCGCCGAACTCCCTGCGACAGGGCAGACGGTGCCGTTGAGGGAGAGGGATCTGCCCCTCGTCATCGTGTGACTCCCCTATCGGAAGCGCGGGTCACACGCGGCTCCATTTCTGGTGGGCCTGCCCGTTGCAGGTCCACAGGACCAGCGGGGTTCCGCCCGCGGTGCCGGACCCGTTGACGTCCAGGCACAGTCCGGCATGGACGTTGCGGATCGTCCCGTCGGAGCCGACGGTCCACTTCTGGTTGTTCTGGCCGTTGCAGGGCCAGGTGATGACCCGGGTGCCGTTGGTGGTGCCCTGGTTGTAGGCGTCCAGGCACTTGTCGCCGAAGACACGGATCTCGCCACCGGCCCACGTGGTCCACAGCTGGCGGGCGGCCGTGTGGCAGTCCTGGATCAGTACGGTGGCGCCGGCTGCGGTGGAGGCGTTGTCCACGTCCAGGCAGCGGCCGGATGTGTTGCCGCGCAGGCGCGAGGTGGTGGCGCTCTGCGGGCTGCCCCCGGTCACACGGAACACGGCCACGCCGTGCGCGGGGACGCTCGCCGAGATCTGGCCGGAGGTGCTGGACGTGCCGCCGGTCCACAGGTCGGTGAGGGTGAAGGGCCCACCGGACAGGCCGACTTGTGCGGCCGTGGTGGTGACCGTCGTGGCACCTGCGCCCCGGTTGAACAGGCCCACCGCGACCGAGCCGTCGGACAGGGGTTTGGCGAACACCTCGGTGTTGCCGTCGTCGCGCACCCTGCGCCCGCCCGCCCCCAGCGGGTCCTGGTTCACCCCCAGCAGACGCGGGTTGCGCAGGATCGCGCTCACCTCGGAGGACATGGTGCGGATGTCGTTGCCGGCCATGAGAGGAGCGCCCATCAGCGCCCACAGGGCGAAGTGGGAACGGGACTCGGTCAGTGACAGGCCGGGGCGGCCGACGACGAGCATGTCGGGGTCGTTCCAGTGGCCCGGGCCCGACTGCGCCGCGAGCGGCGCGGTGACGTCCAGGACGTTGCCGACGCCCATCGGGTAGCTGTTGGTGTTGCCGTTCTGCCAGATGTCGAGCAGGTCCTCGGTCGTCCGCCACAGGTCGGCGACCTCGCCCCAGTCGTACTTGTCGCCGGTGGGGGCGTGGAAGCTGTTCGGGTTGATGCTGTAGACGATCGGCCGCCCCGTGGCGCGCAGGGCGTCACGCATCAGCGTGAACCGCGCGACCTGCTCGTTGAGGGTGCCGCTGCCGGAGCACCAGTCGTACTTGAGGTAGTCGACTCCCCACGAGGCGAACGTGGCGGCGTCCTGGGCCTCGTGCCCCTTGCTGCCGGTGGAGCCGGGGTAGGTGCCCACGCCCTGGGCGCACGTTTTCTCGTTGGGCGCCTGGTAGATGCCGAACTTCAGGCCCTTGCCGTGGATGTAGTCCCCGAGCGCCTTCATGCCGCTGGGGAACTTGGCCGGGTTGGCCCGCAGGTTGCCCGCCGCGTCGCGCTGCGGGTCGAACCAGCAGTCGTCGACCACCACGTACCGGTATCCGGCGTCCTTCATGCCCGAGGCCACCATCGCGTCGGCGGCCTGGCGCACCTGCGCCTCGGTGATCCCGCACCCGAAGCTGTTCCAGCTGTTCCAGCCGAGCGGCGGGGTGAGCGCCGGGCTGCCCGGCGCGGCCGCTGCGGTGGAGTGTGCGGAGGCCACCAGGGACGCGGTGACCGTCAGCACGGTGGTCGCGAGAAGGCGGAACAGTCGTCCGCCTGATCGTCTGGGCACGGGTGCCTCCTCAGCCGGACGGGTGCCATGAGCGGTGACTGAAGCGACTGTCACGTGCATGACATCCCGCGGGTTCGAAATTTCGCATGCCATTCCGAAACTCGTGATGCCAGGGATGGTAGACGGAGGCCCGAACATGTCAACAGCGCGAGCGTCCGCGCTGAGCACGACATGGACCTGCACCAATTCGCCCACCAAGGCTTCGAATGTTTCGAAGTAGGAGTCGAATTATGCGAGAAGGATTGACGGGGCCCGAGGGCCTCCTATCATCCAGGGTGCTCGACTCATCGATGCACGTTCGAGATACCGAACTGATGCGGTGCTCCACCCGTACGAGGCAAGGCACCTCCAGGGTCATGGGCCAGCGATTCGCCCCTTCTCCACCACGCCACGCAGGCGCTCGCTGTCCGCGCTTTGGAGCGACCCGATCGCACCACGCAACCCCCCACCCCTCCACGAGGAAAACCATGAACCCACTGAAACGGCTCGGCTGTCGCCGAGCCTCCGTCCTGGGCCTGCTGGCCGCGACCATCCTGGTGACACCGGGGACGGCGACCGGCGCGCCCGACGCCGTGCAGGCCTCCACCCTGGGAGCCCAGGCCGCCCAGTCCGGGCGGTACTTCGGAACCGCTGTGGCGGCCGGGAAGCTCGGCGACAGCACGTACACCGGCATCCTGAACCGTGAGTTCAACTCGGTCACGGCCGAGAATGAGATGAAGTGGGACGCGACCGAGCCGTCCCGGGGCTCGTTCACCTTCAGCCGCGCCGACCAGATCGCCAATCGCGCCCAGGCCCGCGGTCAGCGCCTGCGCGGCCACACCCTGGTCTGGCACTCCCAACTGCCCGGCTGGGTCAACTCCATCAGGGACGCCAACACGCTGCGCGGTGTGATGAACCATCACATCACCACCGTGATGAACCGCTACAAGGGCCGGATCCACTCCTGGGACGTGGTCAACGAGGCCTTCGCGGACGGCGGCAGCGGCCAGATGCGCAGCTCGGTCTTCCGGGACGTGCTGGGCACCGGCTTCATCGAACAGGCCTTCCGCACGGCGCGATCGGCCGACCCGGCGGCCAAGCTCTGCTACAACGACTACAACATCGAGAACTGGAGCGACGCCAAGACCCAGGGCGTCTACCGCATGGTGCGCGACTTCAAGGCGCGCGGGGTGCCCATCGACTGCGTCGGCCTCCAGGCCCACTTCGGCGCCGGCGGCCCACCCGGCAGCTTCCAGACGACGCTGTCGAACTTCGCCGCCCTCGGGGTGGACGTCCAGATCACCGAGCTGGACATCGCGCAGGCGCCGCCGACCGCCTACGCGAACACGGTCAGGGCCTGCATGAACGTCGCGCGCTGCACCGGCATCACCGTCTGGGGCATCCGCGACAGCGACTCCTGGCGCAGCGGCGAGAACCCGCTGCTGTTCGACCGCGGCGGCAACAAGAAGCCGGCGTACAACGCGGCGCTGACGGCGATGGGCGGCACACCCACCGCCACCCGAGGTACGCCCTCCGCCACCCGCGGCACGCCGGCCGTCACCAGCGGCACGCCCGCCGGCTCACGCGGCGCCACCGACACCGCCGCTCTGCCCAACCGTTACTCGTGGAGCTCCAGCGGCCCGCTGATCTCGCCGAAGTCGGACGCGACCCACAACATCGCCGGGATCAAGGACCCGACGGTCGTCCAGTACAACGGCAAGTACCACGTGTTCGCCAGTACCGCCAGTTCCTCCGGCTACAACCTGGTCTACCTGAACTTCAGCGACTGGTCCCAGGCCGGTTCCGCCACGCACCACTACCTGGACCGCAGCGCCATCGGGAAGGGGTACCGGGCCGCGCCGCAGGTCTTCTACTACGCGCCGCAACGCCTGTGGTACCTCGTGTACCAGACCGGCAACGCCTCGTACTCCACCAACCCCGACATCAGCAACCCGAACGGATGGAGCGCGCCGCGCAACTTCTACTCGTCGATGCCGGACATCATCCGGCAGAACATCGGCAACGGTCACTGGGTCGACATGTGGGTGATCTGCGACAGCGGCAACTGCTACCTGTTCTCCTCCGACGACAACGGACACCTGTACCGCTCGCAGACGACCGTCGGCCAGTTCCCGAACGGCTTCACCAACACCGTCATCGCGGCACGGGACTCCAAATACGCGATGTTCGAGGCGAGCAACGTGTACAAAGTGCAGGGCAGCAACCAGTACCTGCTCCTCGTCGAGGCGATCGGGTCGGACGGCCGGCGCTACTTCCGCTCCTGGACGTCGAACAGCCTCGCCGGTTCCTGGACGCAGCTGGCCGCGTCCGAGAGCAACCCCTTCGCACGGGCCAACAACGTCTCCTTCCCCTCGGGGCCCTGGACCCGGGACATCAGCCACGGCGAGATGATCCGGGCCGGCCACGACCAGACGCTGACCATCCCGGCCTGCCGGCTCCAGTACCTCTACCAGGGCATGAACCCCAACGCGGGCGGCGACTACAACCTGCTCCCGTGGCGGCTCGGCCTGCTCACCCAGACGAACTCGTCCTGCTGACCGACCGTGCCGTGGGGAGCGCTTCCGTTGGGAGCGCTCCCCCTCCCTGGCTCGCCCCCGACCTTCGCCCGCTTCCTGTCAGAAAGCCGAGGTACCCGTCATGCGCCGCAGACTCCTCGCCCTGGTGGCAGCGCTCTCC
>NZ_JBEOXI010000269.1:0-10395 GCF_040296465.1 Streptomyces sp. NPDC002130 | reverse complement strand
ACCTGTGGGCGCACTACCGCTTCACCGGGGACCGCGCCTTCCTCGCCGACCGGGCCTGGCCGGTGATGCGCGAGGCCGCCGTCTTCCTGCTGGACTTCCTCGTCGAGGACGCGGACGGTCACCTGGTCACCTGCCCCTCCACCTCGCCCGAGCACCGCTTCCAGGTGGAGACACCGGGCGGGCCGGCGCTCGTCGCGACCACCGCCGCCGTCACCATGGATCTGTGGCTCGTCGAGGAGCTGTTCGGCAACTGCCTCACCGTGATCGAGGAGCTGGGCCTCGCCGATCCGCTCGCCGACGCCCTCGACAGCGCCCGGCGACGGCTGCCCCCACTGCCGTACCGTCCCGGACAGCCCCTCGCCGAGTGGCGTCACGACGCCGTGCCCGAGGATCCGGGCCACCGGCACCTCTCCCACCTCTACGGCCTGTACCCCGGTGACCGGATCGACGCGGAGCGCACCCCGGAGCTGTTCGACGCGGCCCGGGCAGCCCTCGACCTCAGGCTGGCGCACGGAGGTGGGGGTACCGGCTGGAGCCTTGCCTGGGTGGTCGCGCTCGCTGCCCGCCTGGGCGACGGCGCCCTCGCCCACCGCAGCCTGCGCGGGCTCCTGGCCGACTCCACCTCCGACAACCTCCTCGACCTGCACCCACCGCAGCTCTTCCAGATCGACGGCAACTTCGGAGCCACGGCAGCCGTCGCCGAGATGCTGCTGCAGAGCCACACCGATGAACTCCGGCTGCTGCCCGCGCTGCCGGACGCCTGGCCCAGCGGCACCGTCCGCGGACTGCGGGCCCGCGGTGGCGTCACCGTCGACCTCGACTGGCAGCACGGCCGTCTCTCGCACGCCCGCCTGCATCTCCCGCGACCCGGCGAGTACCGCGTCCGGGTGCCCGCGTCCGAACCGTTCCAGGCTGTCACCGACGACCGTTGCAACGCTGTCGAGACGCGGTGGACCGTGCTGGAGGGAGGCTTCGTCCTCGCCGAGTTCACGGCGGTGCGCGCCACCGTGCACCACATGCGTTTCTGAGGGGGTGGCCGGCTCCTCGCGTTCACGGACGCCGGGGAGCCGGCCGTCCCTCACTCGGCCGGCAGCGCGGTCAGCACGAACGTGAAGTCGGCGGGCCCGACTTCGAGGCGGTACCCGGGCAGCACACCCGGCCCGACAGCGCCGGAACCGAGGCCCTGCACGACGTGGTCAGTGTGCAGGTGAACCGTCGGCCCGGCGGTCAGGTCGGTCTGATGCCGGGCTTCCGCCAGGTGCCGGTCGCTCCACCCGCGGGCCGCCAGGTTGAACAGCTCGGCTCCCTCGACGCGCAGGCCGGCGCCCTTCTCGTCGACGATCTCGGCCCAGCGCACATCGGCCCGGTTGCCGTTGTCCTGCGGGCGCACGTACGGCGTCTGCAGCTCGTCGACGCTCGCCCGGAAGCGGCCGACCCGGGCCGCCTGCCGGGAGTCGGGGTAGGCCTCACCCGGCCCCGCACCGAACCAGGTGACCCGCGACCAATCCCCGGGCAGTTCCCAGTGCAGGCCGATGCGGGCGAGGGAAGGCGCCTTGTTCCGGCGGACGAGTTCCGCGTACTGCTCCGGCGGCAGGTCCACTTCCACCATCGACTCCCGGAATCGGTCGTCCCTCTCGGGCCAGTGGCCGACCGGCTCGGTGTGGACGCGCACCCGCAGACGCCGCCCGTCCGTCTCCCAGTGGTACGTGGTGAGGTAACCGCAGTCCGAAGCGGAGGCGGCACTGCGCACCACGACGGTCAGACCCTCCGCGTCCGGGTCGGCGGACACCGTCCGATGGCGCAGCCGCTGGAGGCCCCGTGCCTCCCAGTACATGGCGTCGCGCTGGGCCCAGGCGCGGTCGTTGTCGGTCGGCGCCCGCCACAGGGACAGCCGCGGCCCGTCGAACGCGTGGTCCCCGACGTGAGAACCGGAAGGCCCAGGGTCCGTTCAGGTCGATCCTCGGGGCGCTCGAGGAGAAGGCGGATCGTGGGCTCGTCCTGCCGTGGCCGGGGGAGAGCGCCTCGAAGTAGCGCGGGGGCATAACGCTCCTTTTTACGCGTTGCGAAAGTATCGCGGGCGGCCGGGGTGTCGAAGGTGTCCTGCGAGAAGGGGCGTGATCGGCTTTGTGCCTGGTCAGACGAGTCGTAGCGGTGTGTTCCGCGGCACCTGCCGCTTACGAAAGCGCAGGTATGCTTTCGTGACCCCCGGGGTCGCTCGGGGGGTGCCGGAATGACGGCCTCACTGGGCGAGGGATGGGAAAGGCAACGTGCCGGACAACCGATCAGAAGCGCCTTCCACGAAAGAGACGGAAGAACAGAGCACGGGCGGTGGAGGGCCGGCGGCCGTCACCATCGCGTACATCGCCGAGTCCGCCGGCGTCTCCGTCCCCACCGTGTCGAAGGTGCTCAACGGCCGGTCCGGCGTGTCGGACGAGACCCGGGCCCGCATCGAGGAACTGATCCAGCGCTACGGCTACCGCAAGCCGCCGAAGAACCGCAGCAACCTCGTGGAGCTCGTGTTCCGCGAGCTGGAGAGCATGTGGGCCGTGGAGATCATCCGGGGGGTCGAACGGGCGGCCCGCAGGAACAAGGTCGGTGTCCTGGTCTCGGAGTTCGGTCTTTACGACACACCGGCCAGGACCATCGACGAGACCGTGGGGCGGCGCCCGCAATGCGTCCTGTCGGTGGCGTGGCTGTCGGAGCACGAGCGGGACCAGCTGAAGACGAAGGGCATCCCGTTCGTGGTGTTCGACCCGAACGGGGAACTCCCCGACGACGTGCCGTTCGTCGGTGCCACCAACTGGAGGGGCGGCCAGGCCGCGACCCGGCACCTGATCGATCTGGGGCACCGGCGCATCGCCATGATCACCGGACCTGATCATCCTTTCTGTCTGGCGCGGTCCTCCGGCTACGTCTCGGCACTCGCCGAAGCCGGTCTGCCGATGGATCCCAACCTGATGGTCAAGACCCTGCTCACCCGCGAGGACGGCTACACCGCGGCCCGCGAACTGCTCGCCCGGAGCGATCGCCCCACCGCCGTCTTCACCGCCAACGACATGCAGGCTCTCGGCGTCTACCAGGCGGCGCGCGAGCTGGGACTGAGCATCCCGGAGGATCTGAGCGTGGTGGGCTTCGACGACGTACCGGCCGTGGCCTGGGTCGACCCGCCCCTGACCACGGTCCACCAGCCCCTCGCCGACATGGCCGTGGCCGCCACCGAACTGGCGCTGGCATTGGGCCGTGGCGAGGACGTCCCCCAGGTCGGACTGGAGATCGCGACCACGCTCACGATCCGGGAGAGCACGGCCCCGCCCAAGAGCTGAGCGGAGGAGGGGGAGAACCCCGGGCGCCAGGACGGCACCCGGGGCGAGGCGAGGAACTGTCAGGCGACGGTTCCCGTCACCGAGCCTCCGTTCTTGGTCACGCGGTACGTCACGGTGGCTCCGCTCCAGAAGTGGAAGGTGAGCGTGGCCTGCTCACCGTCACGCAGGGCGTTGAGGTAGTCGGGGGTCAGGGTGAGGGCGTTGCCGGAGTAGTTGGGGGAGAAGGCGCCGTTGAACTCCTGGTACGTGGTCCAGGAGGTGTTGCCGGCGGTGCTGCCGTCGGCGTACTTGGACTCCATGGTCGCCAGCTGGTCACCGCGGAACTGGGTCGGGATGCTGAGCCCGTCGGAGGTGTTGCCGGTCGCGCCCGAGAGCACCGGCCTGTCGTACGTGGTCACGTAGATGTTCCAGGGGACGCCGGCGGAGAAACGGGCCTGGATCGTCGCGTTGATCCCGTAGCCGCGGTTGCCGGCCAGTCTGGTGAGCGCGGAGGCCGTGAGGGTCAGCTGGTTGCCGGAAACGGTGTAGTCCCGGCCCCGGACGAGTGGGGTGTTGCCCTGCCAGAGGCCCCGGAAGGTGGTGCCGTTCGGGTTCAGCGTGAGCGTCCTGGCCGGGATGGCGCTCGACTTCGCCAGGTAGATCCGGTCCGAGGACGCGGTTCCCGAGCGGGTGGTCCAGCTGGACTTGATCGCGGCGAACAGCGCGGGGTCGGACCACTGCAGGGTGGTGCGGTTCAGGTAGTTCCAGCTTCCCGCGTCCCACAGGGCCGTGGTCACACCGGCGGTGCGGGCGTTGTAGCCGAGCTGCTCGTAGAACTTCAGCGCCTCGCCCCGCTCGATGCGGGAGGGGTGGTTGGAGTCGGGGAACTGCAGCAGGCCGTACTCACCGAGGTAGACGGGGATGCCCTTGGAAGTGAGGGTGGCCCGGATCCTGGAGAAGTTGTCGCGCATGTCCTGCTGCGAGGTGGCGTCGAACGTGGTGCCGCCGGCGACGTTCACGCTGAACGGGTAGTAGCCGTAGTAGTGCACGGTGGCCACGAGATTCTTGTCGTTCAGCGCCTTCATCTCGCCGGCCAGGGCGTCCAGGAAGGCCTGGCCGGAATTGGTGTGCAGGGTGGGCAGGACGAGCAGCCGTGTCGCGTTGTTGCCCCCGGACTGGCGTACCACGGTGTGGAACGCGGTGTTCAGCTCGCTGTTGTACTGGATGCCCTGGGCGTCGGTGGTGTTGTTGAACTGCGGCTCGTTGTTGCTCTCGAACAGCAGGCTCTGCGGGGAGTTTCTGAACTTGGCGGCGATCTGGGTCCAGCTGGCCTTGAAGCGGGCCAGGACGCCGTCATGGTCGGTGGGCATGTCGGCGATCCACTGCCACGAGTCGTGATGCACGTTGATCACGACGTACAGACCGTCGGCCAGGGCCATGTCGACGACTTCCTTGACGCGGTTCATCCACGTCGCGTCGATCGTGTAGGGGGCCGTGGAGGACTGGTGGTCGGTCCAGGTGACGGGAATGCGCACGCTGCGGAAGCCCTGCGCTTTGATGGTGTCGAACACGGCCTTGGTGGCCTTCGGGTTGCCCCAGGACGTCTCGTCGGGAATGGCGTCCAGGGTGTTGCCCAGGTTCCAGCTGGGCTGCATCGCGGCCACCGTCTCCATCGGCGTGGCGGCGAGCTTCGGGAGCCGTATCGGGAGCGAGCCCTGATGGCCGGGTGCGGCGAAGGCCGCGGTGCTGGTCACCCCGATCATGGTGACCAGCGCCAGCAGGAGGCCGAGCACACGGCCGGGGCCGCGACTGCGGCGGTCGGTGAGGTGGTGCGGTCTCTTCATGTCTGACCCTTCTCTGTCAGCCGGGCGGAGCCCGCCCGTGGGGGGATGGTGCGTTCAGGCGGTCGAGGAAGAGGGGTTCCGGCGGCGCTTCGGCGCCCGATCAGGAGCCGAGCGGCTCGTAGTCGAGCCAGTCGAAGTGGACCGTGCCGGCCGCGGCGTACAGGCCGATGACCCGGCCGGTGAAGCCGCCGGCCACCTCGGTCGACAGATAGCGGCCGTCGAGGACGCCGAGTTCGGTGAACGTGCCGTCCGGCTCCCCGACGCCGAACGTGAGGGTGTCCGGCCCGGTGCGGGCGTCCCGCGGCGAGGTGGGGGAGACGCGCAGGCCGAGGACCACGGGCCCGGCGGGCACGGACCGTGACGCCACGACGGTGCGCAGGGGCCCCACCCGGGCGAGCATCCGCACCTCACCTCCGGACGCCTCGATCTCGTAGTGGTGCTCCTCGTCCAGGCGGACCGCGAGGCCGCCGCGGCCCTCCGACGCGTCGACGCGGGTTCGCGCCTGGCACGTCAGGTGCTGCTGGCGGCGGCCGACGAACACGACGTCCCGTTCGTCGAGCGAGGCGCCGCGGGCGCGCAGAGTCAGCCAGCCGGCGCGTTCCTTGGTGGTGCAGTGCTCCACGAGACGGTCCCGCACGGAGATCCACTGCGGCCGCAGCTCACTGAGGTCGAAGTCGTCACGGACGGGCTCGGCGGGCACGGGGACGAGCGGCCAGGCCGGTGCGGGCAGTTCGGACGGCACCTCGCCGACGACCGGCCATCCGTCCACCCACTCCACCGGCGCCAGGAACGTCTCACGGCCCAGCACGTGCCAGCCCGGTGTGCCGCCCCGAGGCCGGACGGCGAGCAGCACCATCCACCACGAGCCGTCGGGCGCCTGGACCAGATCCGCGTGTCCGGTGTTCTGAACAGGTCGGTTGGTGCCGCGGTGGGTCAGGAACGGGTTGTGCGGGCACGGCTCGAACGGGCCGGAGGGAGACGTCCCGCGGGCGATCGAGACGGCGTGACCGCGCTCGGTGCCGCCCTCGGCGATGAGCAGGTACCAGTACGCGCCGATGCGGTACAGGTGCGGTGCTTCCGGGGCCATCGCGTCGACGCCGCCGGACCAGAGCGGTTGCGGCTCGCCGAGCGTCTCTCCGGTGGACGGGTCGATGCGCACCTGCGAGACCCCGGCGGTCGTGCACCAGCAGGTGCCGTCCTCGTCCCAGGCGAGGTCCGGGTCGATGCCCCCGATCCCCGACAGCCGCACCGGCTCGGACCAGGGCCCGGCCGGATCGGTGGCGGAGAACAGCAGGTTCCCCTCACCCTTGGCCACGTTGGTGACGATCAGCCAGAAACGGCCGTCGTGGTGGCGCAGCGTGGGGGCGTAGATGCCGCCGGAGGACGCCGTGTCCGTGGTCAGGCGGAGCTGGCTGGGCCGGTCCAGGGCGTTGCCGATCTGTGTCCAGTGCACCAGGTCGCGACTGTGGAAGACGGGGATGCCGGGGAAGTACTCGAAGCTGGAGCACACCAGGTAGTAGTCGTCGCCCACACGGCACACGCTGGGGTCCGGATGGAGGCCGGGGATGACGGGGTTGGCCACGACGGTCTGGGGGAGCTGCTTTTCTGACACTCGGTCAATCCTTCTGTTCAGCGGTTGGTCGAGGTGCTGTCGAGGCGGAGCAGTACTGCGGAGGGAGTCGTGGGCAGCGTCAGCGTGAGGTCGCCGGTGCCGGGATCCCAGTGGGCGTCGGCCTGGCTCGCGGTGGGGTAGAGCACCTCGAGGCGAGCCGCGGAGCCGTGCAGGTGCGGCAGGGCTAGACGCGTGGTGGCCTGGGCTCCGGGGCGGCGCCACACGGTGAGGTACGTGGTGTCGGGGGTGCGCAGGGCCAGGGCGAGCCACGGGTCCTCCCAGGCCGGCAACCCGAGCGGCCAGGCGGGAACGGCCCGGGCCAGATCATGGCGAATGGCCTTGTACACGGCGATGGCCTCGTGCACCAGGGCGAGGGCCTCGGGCCGCAGATCCGGCAGCAGACCCGACAGGTGGATGCGGCCGAGGAGGGCGTTGGCCATGGTGAAGGCCACCTCGTCCAAGGAGTCCTGCGGCAGCGGGTAGGCCCAGACGGCGCCCTGCTCGGGGGTGACCGCAGTGGGGGCGGAGGCGGCGATGGGCGCGTACAGCTGGAGATTCTGCTGATCACTGGTGGACTGCAGTTGCAGCCGGGACAGCAGCGCGTAGTCCCAGCGCATGCCGCCGGACGAGCAGTTCTCCACCACCAGCCGCGGAAAGCGGTCCAGGATGCCGTCGAGCCAGTCGAGGTGCGCCCGGTTGTGACCGAGCAGGCCTGCGCCCGGCGTTTCCCCGGGGTGGGCACTGGTACCGGAGCCCGGGTCGATGTTGTGGTCGAGTTTGAGGTAGCCGACGCCCCACTCGCCGACCAGTCGGTCCACGACCTGGTCCAGGTGGGCGCGGGCGGCGGGGTGGCGCAGGTCGAGGTGGTGCCGGCCGGTCTCCGTGACGCGGACACCGTCCCGGCGGAAGAACGCCTCGCCCGGGAGAGACTTGGCCATGGGGCTGCGGACGCCGATCACCTCCGGCTCCAGCCACAGACCGGGCACCATGCCACGCTCCCGGACGCGGTCCAGCACTTCGTGGATCCCGCGTTCCCCCGGGAAGCGCGAGGCGGCAGGCTCCCAGGCGCCCACGCTGTCCCACCAGCCGCCGTTCTCGCCGTCGTACCAGCCGGCGTCGATGACGAAGTACTCGGCACCCGCCTCGGCCGCCGCGTCGATCAGCGGCAGCAGCTTCTCCGTGGTGGGGTCGCCCATCAGGCAGTTCATGTAGTCGTTGAAGATGACGGGGAGCCTCTGGTGGTCCTGGTGCGGGCGGCGGATGACGCGCCGGTAGCGGGTGAGCGCGGCGAACGCCTCGTCCGGGCCGCCGTCGTCGCTGCAGGCGAGGGCGACCGGTACGGTGGCGAACTCCGCGCCGGGCTCCAGCGGATGCCGCCAACCGTGGTGGGTGTCGTTCGGGCCGAACAAGGCCAGGTAGGCCAGCGTGTCGCGTTCGCCGCACGCCCAGTGCCAGCCGCCGCCGTTGTGCTCGATCTGCCACAGCCAGGTACGGCCCGTGCCCCGGTCGGTCAGGCCGCCCATGGGCAGTCGGCCGCAGCTGGACCACACGCCCCGCCCGGTCCGCGTGAACTCGCCCTTGCCGTTGTCGTAGACGACGCGGTCGCCCAGGACCGGTGAGGACACCCGCATCGGCCGTCGCTGCCACCGGCATTCGGCGACCCAGTCGTTCTCGGCCCACAGCAGGTCCGCCGCCTCGATGGCCTCCGGCCCGTCGGCGAGAGCGCCCACGACGAGGGAGGAGACCGACTCCAGGTGGAGGGTGGTCTCCCCGTCGTTGCGCAGGGCCACTTCGGCGCGCAGCACGGGCACGCCGTCCGGTGAGCGGTAGGTGACCTCGGCGGCGAGACCGGTCTCGGGGTCGTGAAGCCGGACCGTGAGCACGTGCCACTCGCCGTCGCGCGTCACTCGGTGCCCGCGGTACCGCAGACGCGCGCCGAGGGAGGTGTCGATGAGGCGCCCGCCCGACCAGGCCCGGCCGTGGCCCGCGGCCGTCACCTCCACCAGGGGCAGCGGAGGCCAGGTGCGCCGCTCGGGAGGTGTGCCGTCGGGGCGGCCGATCCGCGTGAGGCGAGCGATGCCGTCCTCGGCGACGCCGATCTCGACCTCCAGGGCCCGGTGTCCCCATCGGAGGATCTGCGGTGCGCTGGTCATGGTTGCCTTTCCGATAGGTCGGCAGGGTTCAGGCGATACGGAGCACGACGCAGCCGCCGGGCGGCAGTTCGGACACCGGGGCGCCCCGCGAGCAGGTCGTGGGCGGGCGCGGGCCCCTGTCCGGCGCCGGAAGCGGTGACGGTGAGCGCCGGGCTGTCGGCGAGCCACCGCGGTGTCTCGTTGCTCGTCGCAGCGGCCGGGAGCAACGCGTTGTCAGCTTGACCCAACGTCGTCTCGCCGATCCGGCAGCGGTCATCGCTGGTCTGCCGGCCGATTCTCGGCCTGCGCCGACGGTCGATCACTACGACCAACTCCTGCGACTACCTGAACGCCGCAATCCCGCCCAGCCCGCTGCCCGAGCCGAGTGAAAGAAGGCCCGAGAATGGTTCGTCAATCCGTCACGGTTTCCACCACGTTGCGCCGCCGAGGTTTGACCGAGGAGGCCGCCACCGCCGCGGTCGATCAAGCGTGCCGCCGACTACGACTTCCCACCATCCGTGCCGTCGTCGAGGACGCCGCCACTGCCGCCCGCAAGGACCAGCTTTCGTACTACGGATTTCTGGCGGAGTTGCTGCTTTCCGAATGCGACGACCGTGACCGCAGAAGTGTGGTGCGGCGAATCAAGGGAGCGGGGTTTCCTCGCGAAAAGTGGTTGGCAGACTTCGATTTCGATGCCAACCCCAATATCAATCCCGCGACCATTGGAACCCTCGCCACCGGCGACTGGATCCGCAAAGGCCAACCCCTGTGTTTGATCGGGGACTCCGGAACCGGGAAATCGCATCTCCTCATCGGGCTCGGGGCTGCGGCCGCCGAGCACGGTTACCGCGTCAAATACGTCCTCGCGACCCGGTTGGTCAACGAGCTCGTCGAAGCCGCCGACGAGAAACAACTCGCTCGCACGATCGCCCGTTACGGGCGAGTGGATCTACTTTTGCTGGACGAGCTCGGTTACATGGAACTCGACAAGCGAGGCGCTGAGCTGCTCTTCCAGGTTTTGACCGAACGGGAGGAGAAAAATTCCGTCGCGATCGCGTCGAACGAGTCGTTCTCCAAAGCGCACATGTTCGCGCGAATCTGTGCGTAGTCGCGCCGAAGTTTCACGGGTTCGGCAGTCGGGTGGGGTCGACGAAGTCTGCCAGGTAGATCATGGCGGCCTCGGCGGTCATGCCGAATGCCGCGGCGACGAGCTTCGGATCCATGGTGTTGACCAGATCGATAAGGCGAGTGCAGCGGATCATCCGCGGGCCGAACCCGCAATCGTCGAGCACATGACTCAGATAGGCGACCGATGCGGGTGACCGTCCGGCCTTGGTCCCTTTGGTGACGATGACGTGCGGATTGGCGGTGCGCCAGGAGGCGCGCTGGGCCAAACAGCGCTGCACGATCGTCCAGCTCGCCGGGTCCATCGGGACCGGATGCGGTCGCTCGCCAAGCCTGACGGTCTGTCGAAGCGGATCGACATCGTCGCAGGTCAGCAGCCG
>NZ_JBEOXI010000268.1:0-10494 GCF_040296465.1 Streptomyces sp. NPDC002130 | reverse complement strand
TCCTCCGCCTTGCAGCTCCACGCGCCAGGCCCCGCTCACCGGCGTTGAAAGGATCCGCCGATTCCCTGCGGCCTGATCCAAACGACAGGCCCTAGTCCCGTCCCGGCAGTCGCCGCCCCGGTGGTCCCCGCCCCCGGCGACGACGGCTCAGGCGGAGGTGTCCGGCACGCAGCGGCCGTCCTGCGTGCGGTAGTTCCACTTCGCCCCGTCCGTCACGAGCTCCTTCACCGCCCGCACGAACCGCTCCACGTGCTCGTCCGGCGTGCCCGCGCCGAAGCTGACCCGGATGGCGTTGAGCGACTTCTCCCCGGGCTCGGCCTCGGGCGACCCGCACTCGCCCTGCGCCTGCGGGTCACTGCCGAGCAGCGTGCGCAGCAGCGGGTGGGCGCAGAAGAGCCCGTCCCGTACGCCGATGCCGTACTCGGCGGACAGGGCGGCGGCGAAGTGGGAGCTGTTCCAGCCCTCGACGACGAAGGAGAGCACGCCGACCCGCGGCGCGTCGTCCCCGAAGAGGGACAGGAACCGCACCTCGGGTACGTCGGCGAGACCGTCGCGCACCGTGCGGACCAGGTGCTGCTCACGGGCGACGAGGGTGTCGAAGCCCGCCTCGCTCAGCGCCTTGCAGGCCGAGGCGACGGCGTAGGCGCCGATGACGTTGGGCGAGCCGGCCTCGTGGCGGGCGGCGCTGTCGTGCCACTCCACGTCCACTCCCCCGTCCTCGCGCCGGCTGACCTTGCGGCTGGCGCCGCCGCCCGCGAGGTACGGCTCGGCCGCGCGCAGCCAGTCGGCCCGCCCGGCCAGGACGCCCGTACCGAAGGGCGCGTACAGCTTGTGCCCGGAGAAGGCGACCCAGTCGACGTCGAGGTCCGCGACGGACACGGGGTGGTGGGGGGCCAGCTGGGCGGCGTCCAGCACGATCCGCGCGCCGTGGGCGTGCGCGGCCGCCGCGAGCTCCCGCACCGGCCACAGCTCGCCGGTGACGTTGGAGGCGCCGGTGACGCACACGAGGGCGGGCCCGTACGGATCCCGGTCGGCGAGGGCGCGCTCCAGGGTCTCGACGGCCTCACGGGGGCTGCGCGGGGCGTCGAGGTAGGTGACCCGGGCGTCCTGCCAGGGCAGCAGGGAGGCGTGGTGCTCGGTCTCGAAGACGAAGACCTGGCAGTCGGCGGGGAGCGCGGCTGCGAGAAGGTTGAGGGAGTCGGTCGTCGACCGGGTGAACACGACCTGGTCGTCCTCGCGGCAGTCGAGGAACTCGGCCACGGTCCGGCGGGCGTTCTCGAACAGGTCGGTCGACAGCTGGGACAGGTACCCGGCACCGCGGTGCACGCTTCCGTAGTACGGCGCGTAGGCGGCGACGTCGTCCCAGACCCGCTGGAGCGCGGGGGCGCTGGCGGCGTAGTCGAGCGCGGCGTAGGTGACCTCACCACCGGTCACGAGCGGAACGGTGACATCCCGTCCCAGAACGGGCAGCGCCCCTGAGCTGTCACTGCAAACGGACTGGGCGGCGGCAACGGTGGAGACAGACATGACGGAACTCCCGTGAAGGCAGGTGGAATCCGCCCGCGAGCGCGTACGGCTCGAGCGGGGGTGAAAGGAAAGGGGATGCGGAGGCGGGGCTCTGCGGCCCTATCGCATTCGCTGGTTCACGGAAGACTCCTCGTCACGCGCTTGCCGTAGACCTCGCTGCCTACGGCCCGGTCTTCACCCGGGGCACCCCGCCACGGACGGAGGGTTGCCGGACAGTCGGCCGGGGCCTCATGACTGTCACTCATGACCTGATCAGGAACGTACGCGAAGAGATCGGCGCCCCGCAACCCGAGTCCGGATCGCGGGACGCCGGTCCTTTCGCCTACGGGGTCCGCTACGCGTTGCTCGCGGCCACCCAGCGCTCCAGCGTCCGCTTGGCCGCCCCCGAGTCGATCGACTCGGCCGCCTTGGCCATCCCGGCGCGGATCTGCTCGGCCAGGGGCGCGCCGGTGGGCTCCAGGGCCACCAGCGCCGCCGCCGAGTTCAGCAGGACCGCCTCGCGGACCGGGCCGGTCTCGCCGTCCAGCAGGCGGCGGGCGACCTCGGCGTTGTAGGAGGCGTCGGCGCCGCGCAGCGCCTCAACGGGGACCAGTTCGAGGCCCACGTCCCGCGGGTCGAAGGCCTCCTCGGTGACCTGGCCGTCCCGGACGGTCCACACCCGGGAGGTGGCCGTGGTGGTCAGCTCGTCGAGGCCGTCGTCGCCCCGGAAGACCAGGGACGAGTTGCCGCGCTCGGCGAAGACTCCCGCGACGATCGGCGCCATCCGCGGGTCCGCCACGCCGACGGCCTGGGCGCGGACCCGGGCCGGGTTGGTGAGCGGGCCGAGGGCGTTGAACACCGTGCGGATGCCCAACTGGCCACGGGCGGCGCCCGCGTGGCGCAGCGCCGGGTGGAACTTCACCGCGAAGCAGAAGGTGATCCCGGCCTCCTCGGCGACCTCCGCGACCCGGTGCAGCGGCAGCTCCAGGTTGACGCCGAGCTTCTCCAGCACGTCGGAGGCCCCGGACGCCGAGGACGCGGCCCGGTTGCCGTGCTTGACGACCTTGGCGCCGGTGCCGGCGACGACGATGGAGGACATCGTGGAGATGTTGACCGTCTTCGCGCCGTCACCGCCGGTGCCGACGATGTCGACCGTCGCCCCGGGCACCTCGATCACGTTGGCGTGCGCGTACATCGTGCGGACGAGGCCGTTGATCTCCTCGACGGTCTCGCCCTTGGCGCGCAGGGCCACGACGAACCCGGCGATCTGCGCCTCGGTCGCCTCACCGCGCATGACCCGGTCCATCGCCCAGGCGGTGTCGTCCGCGCTCAGGTGCCTGCCGTCCAGCAGGCCGTTCAGCAGCAGGGGCCAGGAGCGGCCCGCCGCGGTGTCGCCTCCAGCGGGGGTCACAGCGCTCATAAGCCGCTCCAGGGTCAGGCGTCCCGCACTACGGGACGAGAGTCTCAACGAGTCCACCCTATCCAGCCGCGAGCACGACGAAGGGCCCCGTCCGATGATCGGACGGGGCCCCTCTGTGGCGTGGCGAAGCAGTGATCAGTGGTGGCCGTGGCCGCTCGTGATCTCCCGGTACTCCTCGGCGGTGGGCTTCGGGATCTGGGCACCCTCGCCGTAGTAGGCGTCGCTGAGCTTGGCGCGCAGCTTCTCGGAACCCTTCACCTTGCGCTCGACACCGTTCTCGTCGACCGTCGGGCCGATCTCGGCCGGCTTGTACTGCTCGTGCGCCGTGAGCGTGTACATCTGCTCCTGGCTGAGCGGCTCGTGCACCTCGATGAACTCACCGTGCGGCAGGCGCTTGATGATGCCCGACTCGCGGCCGTGCAGCACCTTCTCCTTGTCCCGGCGCTGCAGGCCGAGGCAGATGCGCTTGGTGACGATGAAGGCGATGACCGGGCCGAGGAAGAACCCGATCCGGACGAACCAGGTCACCGAGTTGATCGACAGGTGGAAGTGCGTGGCGACGATGTCGTTGCCACCGCCGATCAGCATGATCACGTAGCCGGTGACCCACGCGACACCGACGGCCGTGCGCGTCGGAGCGTTGCGCGGGCGGTCCAGGATGTGGTGCTCGCGCTTGTCCCCGGTGACCCACGACTCGATGAACGGGTACAGGGCGATGATCGCGAGGAAGACACCGAACAGCACCAGCGGGATGAACACGCCCAGGACGAGCGTGTGACCCCAGAAGTTGATCTCCCAGCCCGGCATGGCGCGGACCAGACCCTCGGCGAAGCCCATGTACCAGTCGGGCTGAGCACCGGTCGACACCTGGTCGGGACGGTAGGGGCCCAGGACCCAGATCGGGTTGACGGTCGCGATGCCGGCGATGGCCGCGATGGCACCGAAGACCAGGAAGAAGAAGCCTCCGGCCTTGGCCATGTAGACCGGCAGCAGGGGCATGCCGACGACGTTCTTGTTGGTCCGGCCGGGACCCGCGAACTGGGTGTGCTTGTGGTAGAAGACCAGGATCAGGTGGCCGACCACGAGCCCGAGCATGATGCCCGGCAGCAGCAGGATGTGGATCGAGTAGAACCGGGCGACGAAGTCGGTGCCGGGGAACTCCCCGCCGAACAGGAACATCGAGATGTACGTGCCCACGATCGGCACGGACAGGATCGCGCCCTGCGTGAAGCGGACACCGGTGCCGGAGAGCAGGTCGTCCGGGAGCGAGTAGCCGGTGAAGCCGGTGAACATGCCCAGGACGAACAGCAGGAAGCCGAACAGCCAGTTGATCTCGCGCGGCTTGCGGAACGCACCGGTGAAGAAGACGCGCATCATGTGCACGAACATGCCGGCGAGGAAGATGATCGCCGCCCAGTGGTGGATCTGCCGGATGAGCAGACCGCCGCGGACGTCGAAGCTGATGTCCAGCGTGGAGGCGAACGCCTCCGACATCAGCTGCCCCTGGAGCGGGACGTAACTGCCGTGGTACTCCACCTCGTTCATCGACGGGTGGAAGAACAGCGTCAGGTACACACCCGTGAGGATGATGATGATGAAGCTGTAGAGGCAGATCTCACCGAGCATGAAGGACCAGTGGTCCGGGAAGATCTTGCGCATGTTGGCCTTGGCCAGGGAGTAGATCCCGAGGCGGCCGTCGGCCCAGTCGGCGACCCGCTCACCCGCGGGCGCCTTGCGGCGTGTCTGTGCAGTGCTCATCCGCGCTCCCAGAAAGCAGGGCCGACGGGCTCTTCGAAGTCGCCGAGCGCCTCGAGGTAGCCCTCGTCGTTCACGCCGATGCGGAGCTGCGGCAGGGCGTGACCGGCGGGACCGAAGATCACTCGGGCACCGTCGGAGAGGTCGAAGGTGGACTGGTGGCAGGGGCAGAGCACGTGGTGCGTCTGCTGCTCGTACAGGGAGATCGGGCAGCCGACGTGGGTGCAGATCTTCGAGTACGCGACGATACCCTGGTGCGACCACTCGAGCTCGCGCTTGTCCTTGATGTCCTCCGGCTGGATCCGGACGATCATCAGGGCGGCCTTGGCGATCTCGTTCTGGAACGAGTGGTCGTGCTCCTCCAGGCCCTCGGGCTTGGCGAAGGTCAGCGAACCGACCGCGACGTCGGAGGGACGCAGCGGCTCGTTGGTGTTCATGTTGACGAGCAGCTTGCCCTTGGACCACAGCGTGTGGCGGAGCTTCTCGCCGGGCAGCGGGCCGAGGTCGCGCAGCAGCACGACGCCGGAGAGCGGCACCAGCGTGAGCGCGCCGAGCATGGTGTTGCGGATCAGCTTGCGGCGGCCGAGCGCGGACTCCTTGGCGCCCTGCTTGAAGTCGGCGAAGACCTTCTCGCGGACCTCGGGTGTCGCCTCGATCGGGTGCCGCTCGTCGGCGACCTCCACGTCGGACATCAGGGTGCGGGCCCAGTGGACGGCGCCCGCGCCGATGCAGAACAGCGCGATGCCGAGCGTCATGCCCAGCGCGAAGTTCAGCGCGCTGATGCGGCCCAGCGGGAAGATGTAGACCGACTTGTCGACCGGGATCGCCACGAACGAGGCGATGAAGGCGACAGTGGCCAGCATCGACACCGTGAACATCAGGGCGACCGAGCGCTCGGACCGCTTGGCGGCCCGCTCGTCGACGTCCTGGACGCGGTGCTCGTGGGGCGGCAGGCCCGGGTCGGCGAACGGGTGCTTGTCGTCCGCGACGCTCACCGCGCCGTGCCCGTGCTCGTCATGTCCTGCGGACTGCGCGGCAGGCAGGTTCTCTTCTGGAATGTCTTGGCTACTCATGACTTCTTGGCCTTTGCGGTCCGGGCGGCGACCCACACGGCGACGGCGATCAGACCGCCGAGACCGAAGATCCAGCCGAACAGGCCCTCGCTGACCGGCCCGAGGCCACCCAGTTCGAGGCCGCCGGGGCTCTCGGTCTTTTCGCTGTTGACCGCGTCGAGGTACGCGATGATGTCCTTCTTGTTCTTCTCCGACAGCGTGGTGTCGGGGAAGGACGGCATGTTCTGCGGGCCGGTCTGCATGGCCTCGTAGATGTGCTTCGGGGAGACGCCCTCGAGGTCCGGCGCGTACTTGCCGTGCGTCAGCGCGCCGCCCTTGCCGGTGAAGTTGTGGCACTGCGCGCAGTTGGTGCGGAACAGCTCACCGCCCTTGGCGATGTCGGCACCCTCGGGGCCGTACTGCTCCTCCGTCGGGACGGACGGACCGGCACCCAGCGAGGCGATGAACGCCGCGAGCTGGTCGATCTCGGCCTGCGAGTAGATGTTCTTCTTCTCCGGGACCTGGGGGCCCTGGGAGGTGGCGGCCGGCATACGGCCGGTGCCCACCTGGAAGTCGACGGCCGCGGCGCCCACACCCACCAGGGGCGGCCCGTCGGAGGTGCCCTGACCGCCGGTGCCGTGGCAACTGGCGCAGCCGACCGAGTAGAGCTTCTTGCCCTCCTCGATGGTGAGGGACTGGGCGGTTTCGTCGGCCTGCGCCTTGTCCGCGGGTGCGAACACGGCGTACAGCCCCCCGGTGCATGCCAGCGCGAGGAGTAGGACGACGAGCGCCGCCAACGGGTGGCGTCGTCGTGCGGAGAGCTTTTTCACGGATTACCCCGGTGTCAGGATCTTCTGCGTCGATGCTTCTGGGATGCGCGCTTCGTCGAGCACGCGCGGATGCGGGCCCTGCTACTTGATCATGTAGATCGTGGCGAAGAGACCGATCCAGACGACATCGACGAAGTGCCAGTAGTAGGACACGACGATCGCGGCCGTCGCCTGCTCGTGGGTGAACCTCCGGGCCGCGTAGGTCCGGCCCAGGACCAGCAGGAAGGCGATGAGTCCGCCCGTCACGTGCAGGCCGTGGAAGCCGGTGGTCAGGTAGAACACCGAGCCGTACGGGTCGGAGGACAGGGACAGGCCCGCCTCCTTGACCAGCTCCGTGTACTCGAAGACCTGACCGCCGATGAAGATCGCGCCCATCACGAACGTGACGATGAACCACATCCGGAGCTTCTTCACGTCACCGCGCTCGGCGGCGAAGACGCCGAGCTGGCAGGTGAGCGAGGAGAGCACCAGGATGGTGGTGTTCGTCGCCGAGAACGGGAAGTTGAGATGGGCAGCCATCTCCTTCCAGTGATCGGGACCCGTCACCGATCGCAGGGTGAAGTACATCGCGAAGAGGGCCGCGAAGAACATCAGCTCGGAACTCAGCCAGATGATGGTTCCGACGCTGGTGAGGTTCGGCCGATTGACCGACGGGTGCGCGTGCCCGGTTTCTACTGTCGTTGCTGTCGCCACGACCGACATTATGTCGGTCGCTTATCCCGCCCTCACTCCGGGGGGTGCCGTTCGGAGTGTCTTCACCGGTCGTACCGGTGTTGACGTGGTGTTCAAGGGAGTAGCATCCGGCCCAACGGGCCTGTCCTTACGACGCTGACGTCACGGAGGAACAATGCAGCCGACCGCCACGGTGCTGGTCTACAGCGACGACTCCAACACCCGCGAGCAGGTGCGGCTCGCCACGGGACGGAGGCCGGCTCCGGACGTTCCCGTGGTGGAGTTCCTGGAGTGCGCGACTCCGGCCGCGGTGCTCACGGAGCTGGACCGGGGTGGGATCGACGTCTGTGTGCTGGACGGGGAGGCCGTGCCGATGGGGGGCATGGGGGTCTGCCGGCAGATCAAGGACGAGGTGTTCGAGTGCCCGCCGGTGCTGCTGCTGATCGGGCGGCCTCAGGACGCGTGGCTGGCGACGTGGAGCCGGGCGGAGGCGGCGGTGACGCTGCCGGTGGAGCCGGTGGAGTTCGCCTCCGCGCTGGCCTCCTTGCTGCGGGAGAAGGCGGCTTTGAACGCCTAGGGGGTCGGGGCTTTTCGTTCGTCGGCGGGTGCGGGTGCTCTGTGGCTTGTCGCGCAGTTCCCCGCGCCCCTGGAGGGCGATGCCCCTGAGGGCGTCTAGACGCTCTGGGGCCGCAGGCGGGCCCTGTCGGCCTCTGTCGGTCCGTCGGGGGTGCCGCCCAGGAGGGCGCTGCCGGTGCGCCACTTCGCCCAGTCGAGGTTCCAGTCGCCGTAGCCGTTGCCGAACGGGGTCATCGTGTCGCCGCCGGAGTTGATGACCTTGACGATGTCGCCCTCGCGGACGGTGTCGTAGAACCAGGCGGCGTTCTCGGTGCTCATGCCGGTGCAGCCGTGGCTGACGTTGGCGAAGCCCTGGGAGCCGACGGACCAGGGGGCGGCGTGGACGTATTCGCCGCTGTTGGTGACCCGGACCGAGTGGTGGACGATCAGGTCGTAGAAGTCCGAGGCGCCGATGCTGGCGCTGGTCATGCGGACGGTGCCCTCCTTGGCCAGGACGACCTTGACGCCGTTGCGGGTGTCGTAGCCGGGCATGCCCGTGGTGACCGGTATCTGCCGGACGATCTCGTCGTTCTTGTAGACGGTCATCTGGTGGGCGGCGGCGTCGGTGACGGCTATGAGCTTGTCCCCGGTGGTGAAGGTCAGCGGTTTGGCCTTGCCGCCCCACATCCGGTCGCCGATCTTGATGCCCTGGAGGTTGCTGCGGACCTGGACGGTGGCCTGGGCGGGCCAGTAGTCCTTCGGGCGGTAGTGGAGCTTCTTGTCGTCCACCCAGTGCCAGGCGCCGTCCGTGGCGGGCGTGGAGGAGACCTTGAGGGCACGCTCCACGACGGCCCGCTGGGCCTGGTCCTTGACGGGCTGGCTCAGCTCGGCGGTGACGGGCTGGCCGACGCCGTAGGTGCCCGTCTTGGGGCCGAAGGTGACGTCCAGGCTCTTCTTGGTGGTGGGCTTGCCGGTGTCGAAGGTGACGACCTTGCGGCCGGGCGCCCCGTCCTCGTCCTCGGTGCTCACGCGGACCGTGTAGCTGGCGTTGGCGGCGAGCGGGGAGGTGCTGTGCCAGCGGCTGCCGTCGGCGGCGAGTTCGCCCGCCACGTAGCGTCCTGAGGCGTCGTGGGCCGTGACATCCGTGATGCGCCCGTCGGAGTCCTCGACGACTTCCAGTGGCTTGTCCGGGTCGGCCTTCCCACGGTCGCCGTCGGGGGCGTTGAAGGAGATCTGGTCCGCCGCGTCGTAGGGGCGGGCGGCCAGTGGGTTGCCGTCGGAGCCGCAGGCGGTGACGCCCGCGCTGAGGGCTATCAACAGCAGCGTGCAGCTGACGACGGTGCGGGGGCGGGAGATCACTGTGTGGCTCATGACCTCACGCTAGGAACCGGCGTCAACGGCGGCACGCCGAACGACTCGTACGAGTGACACGCACTACGGCAAAGGCAGGGGCCCGGACGCTCCTCTCGGAGTGTCCGGGCCCCTGCGGCGCTCGGCGCGTGTTACTGGGTGCGGTTCTCACCGCGGTAGTACTCGAAGACCCAGCCCCAGATGCCGATCAGGATGATCGGCAGCGAGAAGTACATCAGCCACCAGCCGATGGCGACCGACAGGAAGGCGAGGGCACCACCGATGCCCAGCGAGAGCGGCTGCCAGCTGTGCGGGCTGAAGAACCCGACCTCGCCGGCGTCGTCCGCGACGTCCGCCTCCTTGTTGTCCTGCGCACCGACGTCCACCCGCTTGGCCGTGAAGCCGAGGTAGAAGCCGATCATGATGCACAGGCCGAAGGCCAGGAAGAGGGCCGTGGTACCGGCCGGCTCCTTCGACCACACGCCATAGACCACAGCCATGGCGAGGACGAAGACGCTCAGCCACATGAACATCTTGCCCTGGATCTTCACTTGCCGGCCTCCTTGCCACCAGCGATGGCCTTCTCGCCGTGACCGACGTTCTCGAGCTGGTCGAGAGCGGCGATCTCCGGGTGGTGCAGGTCGAACGCCGGGGATTCACTGCGAATCCGCGGCATGGTGATGAAGTTGTGCCGCGGCGGCGGGCAGGAGGTCGCCCACTCCAGCGAGCGGCCGTAGCCCCACGGGTCGTCGACGCCGACCGGCTTGCCGTACTTGGCCGTCTTCCACACGTTGTAGAAGAACGGCAGGATCGACATGCCGAGCAGGAACGAGCTGATCGTCGAGATCGTGTTCAGCGCGGTGAAGCCGTCGGCCGCCAGGTAGTCGGCGTAACGACGCGGCATGCCCTCGGCGCCCAGCCAGTGCTGGACCAGGAACGTGCCGTGGAAGCCGATGAACAGCGTCCAGAAGGTGATCTTGCCGAGACGCTCGTCGAGCATCTTGCCGGTCCACTTCGGCCACCAGAAGTGGAAGCCGGAGAACATCGCGAACACCACGGTGCCGAAGACGACGTAGTGGAAGTGGGCCACCACGAAGTACGAGTCGGAGACGTGGAAGTCCATCGGCGGCGAGGCCAGGATGACACCGGTCAGACCACCGAAGGTGAAGGTGATCAGGAAGCCGGTCGCCCAGAGCATCGGTGTCTCGAAGGACAACGAGCCCTTCCACATCGTGCCGATCCAGTTGAAGAACTTCACGCCCGTTGGTACGGCGATGAGGAACGTCATGAAGGAGAAGAACGGCAGCAGCACACCGCCGGTGACGTACATGTGGTGGGCCCACACCGTCACGGA
>NZ_JBEOXI010000267.1:0-10547 GCF_040296465.1 Streptomyces sp. NPDC002130 | reverse complement strand
ACCGGCGGTGCCGTCCCCGGCGGAGACCGACAGTGGGACGGAGGGACCAGGCAGCAGTCGAACATGCCGTCGACGACTCCGGCGCCCGCCCCGGAGAGCCGCTCCACCAGGTGTTCGCGGACCGTCTCCCAGGTCCCGGTGCCGGGCAGCCGCACCCGCACCGGGTCCACACCCCGGCGCTGCGGCAGGGGAGAGGGCGGGGTGCGCGTCTTGCGTCTCATCGCGGCCCAGCGTACGAGGCCGCAGCGGCGGGGCGGAAAACCACTGGGAGGCCCGACGGGATCTTGCCAGGATGCGGGCATGCCGTTTCTCATCAGCCCTGTCCTGACCGCCGGGACCCTCGCGGGCCGCCCCCAACCGACTCTCCCCGCCGCCGGCGGACTCGTCCTGCGCCCCTGGCGGGAGGGGGACGCGCCCGCGGTGTACGAGGTCTTCCAGGACCCGTTGATGCACCAGTGGCACGCACGGTCCGCCGACTCCGTTGCGGAGGTCGGTGACTGGATCCGCACGTGGCAGCAGGCGTGGGAGGGGGAGCGGGAGGCGCACTGGGCCGTGGCCGACACGGAGTCCGGTGCGCTGCTGGGCCGGGTGGCGCTGCGCGAGCTCCGGCTCGACGACGCGACGGCGGAGGTGGCGTACTGGACCGTCCCGGCGGCCCGGGGCCGGGGCGTGGCCGCCCGCGCCACGACCGCGCTCACCCACTGGGCCTTCGACGAGACCGGCTTCCACCGCCTGGAGCTCCTGCACGCCGTGCGCAACGAGGCGTCCTGCCGCGTGGCCGCCAGGACCGGCTTCGGCCTGGAGGGCACCAAGCGCAGTGCGATCATGCAGCCGGACGGATGGCACGACATGCATCTGCACGCGCGCGTGCGGGGGGACTGAGGCGGCCGAGGCTGCTGCGGCACACCCCCCTGTGCCGTGGTGGGCCGGCCGACCTCAGGCGGCGGACGCGCTCTCCTGCTCCGCCTCGATCCGGGCGTTCCACTCGCGCTTCGACGCCTGCCAGCCGTCCTCGTTGTGGCCGCGGCGCCAGTAGCCGGAGATCGACAGGGCCTCGCGCGGGACCTGGCGCTCGACGCGGAGCAGATGACGCAGCTGCTTGACGAAGTGCGCCTCGCCGTGGACGAAGGCGTGCACACGGCCCTCGGGGAACTCCAGGTCGCGCACGGCGTCGACCAGCGCCTCGCCGAGGGGCCGCGCCCCGCGGTGCAGCCAGACGACCTCCACGTCCGCATCGATCTTCTGCTCCTCCTCGGGGCCGGAGATCTCCACGAAGGCGTAGGCCCGGGAGCCGCGGGGCAGCGCCTCCAGAGCGCAGGCGATCGCGGGCAGCGCGCTCTCGTCCCCCACGAGCAGATGCCAGTCGGCGCCCGGGTCGGGCGCGTACGCCCCACCGGGTCCCATGAAGTGCACGGTCTCGCCCGGCCGGACCCGCACGGCCCACGGACCGGCCAGACCCTCGTCACCGTGGATGACGAAGTCCAGCGTCAGTTCGCGGTGCTCGGCGTCCCACTGGCGGACCGTGTAGGTCCGGGTCACCGGCCACTGCTCGCGCGGCAGCTCGGCACGCACGCGTTCCAGGTCGAAGGGCTCCGGAAAGGTGACGCCCACCGGCGGGAACAGCAGCTTCACATAGTGGTCGGTGCATGTGCCGGCCGAGAAGTCGGCGAGGCCCTCGCCGCCGAGCACCACGCGCTGCATGTGCGGGGTCAGCCGCTCGGTGCGGACGACCTGCGCGGAGTGGAGCCTGCGCGGCTGGCGTCCCGGTCGCTCTGCCATGAGGACCTCCCTGTCTCACATAGTTAGGGTTACCTAAGTTAGCACCTTGTGCTCACTTGACACCTCTCGTGCGGGAGGTCACGTCGTCCTCTTACGAATCCTTGAACAAGGGATCAGGTCGCGAGCGTCGTCAGCAGGCGCTCCAGGGAGCCGCCCAGCCCCCAGCGGGCCGCCAGCGCCTCCAGGGCCGCCGGGTCGCGAGGGGCGCGCGGCAGCGCTGTGGAGACGTCCGGCAGGGGCACGTCGTCCGCGACCCGGACCACCTTCGGAGCGACCGCGAGGTACGGACGCGCCTCGTCCAGCCGCCTGCGCTGCGTCGGCGTCAGCTTCGACCCCCGGTCCTCGACCGCCGCCATGATCCCGGCCAGGTCCCCGAACTCGGCCAGCAGCTTGGCGGCCGTCTTCTCACCGATGCCCGGCACGCCCGGCAGGCCGTCGCTGGGGTCGCCGCGCAGCAGAGCCAGATCCGCGTACCCGCTGCCGTCGACCCCATACTTCTCACGCAGCACCGCCTCATCGGTGTGCTGCAGCGTGCCCACGCCCTTCAGCGGGTACAGCACGCGCACCCCGCGTGCGTCGTCCACCAGCTGGTACAGGTCGCGGTCACCGGTGACGATGTCGACCGGGCCCTTCGCCCGGGCGGTGAACGTGCCGATCACGTCGTCCGCCTCGTAGCCGGCGACACCCACCCGCGCGATGCCCACCGCGTCCAGCACCGCCTCGATCACCGGCACCTGCGGCGACAGCGTGTCGGGCACCTCTTCCTCGTCGGGGCCGACCGCGTGCTCCTCGGCGACGCGGTGGGCCTTGTAGGACGGGATCAGCTCCACCCGCCACTGCGGCCGCCAGTCGGCGTCCATGCACGCCACCAGGAGGTCCGGCCGGTGGTCCTTGACCAGACGGTCGATGAAGTCGAGCAGTCCGCGCACGGCGTTCACCGGCGTGCCGTCCGGGGCGCGGACCGAGTCCGGGACGCCGAAGTAGGCGCGGAAGTACAGGGAAGCGGTGTCGAGGAGCATCAGTCGTCCGGTCACGCCACGCATCATGCCGTACGTCACCGACAGAGACTCGCCTCGAATGTGACGCGCCCCACTTGTGCGTTTGGGATTCGGGATCTCGGGGAGGCGCCGCCCCGGAGTGAGACTGGTTGCGCATTTCAACTGTTTGCGCCCTGTTCAACCGTTTGCGCGCTGTCCTCGCTCTGTTCTGTTGCCAACGAAATAGAGGAAACGTGTCAGCGAGGCTTGAGGCAGAGAGCCTGTACAAGGTGTTCGGCAGGAGACCGGACCGGGCCGTCGAGCGGCTGCGCGGCGGAGCCGACCGGGAGGAACTGCGGGCCGAAGGCGCGACCGCAGCCGTGATCGACGCCTCCTTCACCGTCGAGCCCGGCCAGATCTTCGTGGTCATGGGCCTGTCCGGCTCCGGCAAGTCCACCTTGCTGCGCATGCTGAACGGCCTGCTCGAACCGACCGCCGGGCAGGTGCGCTTCGACGGCCAGGACCTGACCGCGCTGAGCGACCGCGAACTGCGCCAGGTCCGCTCCCGCAAGATCAGCATGGTGTTCCAGCACTTCGCGCTCTTCCCGCACCGCAGCGTGCGCGAGAACGCCGCCTACGGTCTGGAAGTGCAGGGCGTGCCCCGCGCCGAGCGCGTACGCCGCGCCGACGAGGCGCTCGCCCTGTGCGGCCTGGCCGGCTGGGAGAAGTCCTGGCCCGACGAACTGTCCGGCGGCATGCAGCAGCGCGTCGGTCTGGCCCGCGCGCTCGCCACCGACGCCGACCTGCTGCTGATGGACGAGTCTTTCAGCGCCCTGGACCCGCTGATCCGGCGTGACATGCAGGACCAGTTGCTGGAGCTCCAGCAGAAGCTGAAGAAGACGATCGTCTTCATCACCCACGACCTGAACGAGGCCATGCGCCTGGGCGACCGCATCGCCGTCATGCGCGACGGCCGCATCGTCCAGAACGGCACCGCCCAGGACATCCTGCTGCGACCGGAGAACGACTACGTCGCCTCCTTCACCCAGGACGTCGACCGCTCCCGCGTCCTGACCGCGGGCGAGCTCATGGACACCTCGGTCACCGCCGACGACCCCGGCTGCCACTGCGAGACCGCCACGCCCGACACCCCCTTCACGGAGCTGTGCGCCATCAGCGCCCGGCTCTCCCACCCGGTCGCGGTCGTCGACAAGGACGACAAGCAGATCGGCGTCGTCCCCCGGCAGCGTCTGGTCGGCTTCCTCGGCGACGCGCCGGACGCCACCCCGCAGCCCTGCGACTCCCCGCGGGACAAGGGCGGAGAGAAGGTGACCGCCCGTGCCTAGGATTCAGCTCGGCAGCTGGGTCAACGACGGGGTCGACTGGCTCACCACCCACATGGCGTGGCTCTTCGACTTCTGCAAGACCGTCTTCCTCGGCCTCTACGACGGCATCAACGCCGTCCTCCAGGCACCCGAACCGCTCCTCCTCGCAGGCATCTTCGCCGTGATCGCCTTCTGGCTGCGCGGCACCCTCGCCGGTGTCCTCACCTTCGCCGGGTTCGCGTTCATCGACTCCCTCGGACTGTGGGAGAACGCGATGATCACCCTGGCGCTCGTCCTCGTGGCGACCGTCATCGCGCTGGTGATCTCCCTGCCCGTGGGCATCTGGGCGGCCCGCTCCGACCGCGTCAGCGGTCTGGTCCGGCCCGTCCTGGACTTCATGCAGACGCTGCCCGCGATGATCTACCTCATCCCGGCGATCCTGTTCTTCGGCACCGGCGCCCCCGCCGGCATCGTCGCCACCCTGATCTTCGCGCTCGCCCCGGGCGTGCGCATGACCGAGCTGGGCATCCGGCAGGTCGACAAGGAACTGGTCGAGGCCGCCGAGGCGTTCGGCACCACGCCCCGCAACACGCTGCTGCGCGTCCAGCTCCCGCTCGCCCTGCCCACCGTCATGGCCGGCGTCAACCAGGTCATCATGCTGGGCCTGTCCATGGCCGCGATCGCCGGCATGGTCGGCACCGGCGGCCTCGGCGGCGACGTCAACGAGGCCATCGGCCAGCTCAACGTGGGCCTCGGCTCCGAGGCCGGTGTGGCCATCGTGATCCTCGCGATCTACCTGGACCGCATGACGAGCGCGCTCGGCACCCAGGTCTCCCCGCTCGGCCGCCGCGCCGCCGCCAAGCTGCGCGCCGCCCAGGGGCTGAAGATCTGGTCCTACCGGCCCCGCCCGGCCGTCGCCGTGATCGGCGTCGTCGTCCTCGCGCTCACCGCGGGCGGCATGGGCGTCCTGGGCGGCAGCACGGGCACCGAGGCCGCGGCGGACGGCAGGAACGTCGGCCAGGGCAAGAAGATCAGCATCGGCTACATCCCCTGGGACGAGGGCGTCGCCTCGACCTTCCTCTGGAAGGAGGTCCTGGAGCAGCGCGGCTACGAGGTAGAGGCCAAGCAGTTCGACGCGGGCCCGCTGTACACCTCCCTCGCCCAGGGCGACGTCGACTTCCAGACGGACGCCTGGCTGCCCACGACCCACGCCCAGTACTGGAAGAAGTACGGCAAGCAGCTCGACGACCTCGGCGCCTGGTACGACAAGACGTCCCTGGAGCTCACGGTTCCCGCCTACATGAAGGGCATCGACTCCCTGGCGGACCTCAAGGGCAAGGCCCCCGAGTTCGGCGGAAAGATCACCGGCATCGAGTCCGGCGCGGGCGAGATGGCCCTGCTCAAGAGCAAGGTCCTCAAGGAGTACGGCCTCGACAAGGAGTACGAGGTCGTCGACAGCTCCACGCCCGCGATGCTGGCCGAACTGAAGCGCGCCTACGCCCAGAAGAAGCCGATCGTCACCACGCTCTGGTCGCCGCACTGGGCGTACAACGACTACGACCTGAAGAAGCTCAAGGACCCCAAGGGCGCCTGGGGCGAGGGCGACGGTGTGCACACCCTCGCGCGCAAGGGCTTCGCAGGCGACGACCCGACGGTCGCCGGCTGGCTGAAGAAGTTCAAGATGAGCGAGAAGCAGCTCACCGGCCTCGAGGCCGAGATCAACAAGGCGGGCAAGGGCAATCAGCAGGACGCCGTCCGCGCCTGGCTGAAGCAGAACCCCGGCGTCGTCGACAAGCTCGCCCCGGTGCGGAACACCGGCGCCAGCACGCCGGCCGAGGCGAAGCAGCCCCTGGACGTCGCCTGGTTCCCCTGGGACGAGGACATCGCCGTCACCTACCTCTGGAAGAACGTCCTGGAGCGTCGCGGGTACACGCTGAACCTCAAGCAGATGGACGTCGGGCCGGTCTACACGGGTCTGGCCTCGGGCGATCTCGACCTCAACTTCGACGCCTGGCTGCCCTACGCCCAGAAGAACTACTGGGACAAGAACAAGGACCGGCTCAAGGACCTCGGCACCTGGTACGAACCGACCTCCCTGGAGATCGCCGTGCCGTCCTACGTCAAGGGCGTCGACTCCCTGGAGGACCTCAAGGGCAAGTCCGGCACGTTCAAGGGGAAGATCATCGGCATCGAGCCGGGCACCGGTGAGATGGACCTGCTGAAGAACAAGGTCCTGCCCGGCTACGGCCTGGACAAGGAGTACGAGGTCGTCGACGGCTCCACGCCCGCGATGCTGGCCGAGCTGAAGCGCGCGTACGCCAAGAAGGAGCCGATCGCCGTCACCCTCTGGTCGCCGCACTGGGCCTACAGCGACTATGAGCTGACCAAGCTGAAGGACCCGAAGAAGGCCTTCGGCGAGGGCAACACGATCCGCACCATCTCCAACGAGACGTTCCCCGAGGAGTACCCGCGGCTCACGAAGTGGATCAAGAACTTCAGGATGAGCGAGGACGAGCTCGGCAGCCTGGAGAGCGAGATCAAGGACCGCGGCCAGGGCCATGAGGAAGAAGCCGTGGCCGACTGGCTCCAGCAGCACCCGGACATGGTGCGTCGGATGACTCCGCAGTAGGGTTCCGGGGTGGGACGCGCGACACGCCGCGTCCCGCCCCGGCCCCGATCACACGAGCGGGATCCGGACAACCACAGAGCGCTACGCCACCCCCTGAACCCCCTCTCCCCGCCTGTTCCCCCAGCGGGCGGGCGACCTGCCCCGTCCCCTTCGGCGGCGGATCGCCTGGCGCGAAGTGTGAGGTGTCGCGCTGTCCCGTATGACAGCGATGTGACGGCCGCCTGAAACGGTTTGCCGAACATGCGTAGGGTGCAGACAACTCAACAGAAGCAGTGCGCCGGGACACCGCCGCACGGGGAGCGGATCGACGGGCGAAGGAGGGAGCCGGAGCGATGGGCGACCACAAAGAGCAACCCCTTCGGGTGGGCGCGGCCGTGCGCCGGCGGCGCCGTGCCCTGGACCTCACCCTCGCCGTCGTGGCCGCGCGCAGCGGTCTGTCGGTCCCGTTCCTGAGCCAGATCGAGAACGACCGGGCGCGGCCCAGCACCAGCTCCCTGGAGAAGGTCGCCGACGCCCTGCGCACCACCGCCGTGGAGCTCCTCGCCGCGGCCGACCCCGCGTGCAGCGTGGACGTCGTCCGCGGCGACGGCACCGAACCGCAAGCCCTGCCCCGGTCCCGCTCCCTGGTCCGCGGTCACCACCAGATGCACGCCTCCGAGTTCACCGGCGACCATGACGCCGGCCGTGAATTCCAGTACCGCAACGACCAGTTGATGTACGTCGCCGACGGCGCAGTGGAGATCGAGGCGGAAGGCCGCGCCTACCGCCTGGGCCGTGGCGACACGCTGTACCTGACCGGCGGGGTACGGCATCGCTGGCGGGCGGCGGAGTCGGACACCCGGGTGATCGTCGTCGCCGTGGCGGAGCACATCGAGGCGGTCCGGGACCGGCCGCGCCGGTGAGGGTCGTCTCGCTGGTCCCCTCGCTGACCGAGGCCGTGGCCCGGTCCGCGCCCGGGACCCTGGCCGGCGTCACCGACTGGTGCACGCATCCCCCCGGCCTGGACGTCGTACGCGTCGGCGGTACGAAGAACCCGAAGACCGACCGGATCCTCTCCCTCGCGCCCGACCTCGTGATCGCCAACGAGGAGGAGAACCGCGCGCCCGACCTCGCGGCCCTGCGCGCGGCGGGCGTCGAGGTCCTGGTGACGGAGATCCGCGACGTGCCGCAGGCCTTCCGGGAACTGGCCCGGGTGCTGGACGCCTGCCAGGTGGCGTCCCGCCCGCGCTGGCTGGACGAGGCGGAGGAGACCTGGGCGGCCCTGCCGGAGCCCGGGACGCGCCTGACGGCCGTCGTGCCGATCTGGCGTCGCCCGTGGATGGTTCTCGGCCGTGACACCTTCGCGGGGGACGTCCTCGCCCGCCTCGGCGTGGATCACGTGCACGCGACGCACCCGGACCGCTACCCGCGTCTCCCCCTGGAGGAACTCCGCGCCGCGGCACCCGACGTGGTGGTGCTGCCGGACGAGCCGTACCGCTTCACCGCGGACGACGGCCCCGAGGCCTTCCCCGGCCTGCCCTGCGCGCTCGTCAGCGGACGGCACCTGACGTGGTACGGACCGTCACTGGCCGAGGCGCCGCGGGTACTGGAGCGGGCGCTGCGAGCAGCTCGCCCCTGAGCAGTGCGCGCACGGTGCCCACGACGGCCGTGCCCCACGCCGCGACCAGCACCGCGTACAGCAGCACCGCCGGACCCGCGTAGGCGACGAGCCCGGTGTGCCGGCCCAGCGCCTCGGTGCCCGTGACACAGGTCCCGACCGGGAAGGTGAACGACCACCAGGTCATCGAGAACCGCATCCCGTGCCGCCGGGCACGCAGCACATGGGCGGCGGCCAGGCAGGCCCACAGCAGCGCGAACCCCATCACGGGCACGCCGTAGAGCACGGCGAGGACCCCGAATCCCTCGCCGTACGGCTCCGGTACGACCCCGGGCGCGACGTCCGCGAAGGCGCCGACGGCGGTGGTGGACTGCCCGAGCGGGCCGAGCACCAGGAACAGGGTCGGGGTGAGGGCGAGGGGCAGCGGCCCGCCGGTGAGCGACCGGGCGAAGACCAGCGGCAGCATGACCAGGGTCGCGAGCAGACTGAGCCCGAACAGCGCGAAGCAGACGAGGAGCAGCGTCTGGCGGGCCTGACCGGGCGGCAGATGCGGCACCAGCCGCGGCCCGACGGCGGCCGACACCATGGGTGCGACGAGCGGCAGCAGCCAGACCGGCGTGGCCTGCCCCGGCCCCACCCGATGGCGTACGGCCATCAGATACGGCACCGCGACGGCCGCGGCGAGCCCGATCAGTGTGCCCGCGGTGAACAGCACCGCGTCGAGCGTGACGGCCGCCCGCAGGCCGATCCAGTCCCGGCCGACGGTGAGGGCGCCGCCGCCCACCGCCAGCAGGGCCATGGCCAGGCAGCCGTAGAAGGGTGCCGTCGCCGGGTCGAGGAGGTGGGCGCGGGCCTGGTCCCGGTGCCGGGTCCAGTGCACGGCCCGGCCCGTCAGCAGTGCCAGGAGCAGGACGAGGGAGAGGGCCCACACTCCGGTGAGCACGCCGCGCAGCCCCGGGGCGTGCGGTGCGAGGGCGGCCCCGGCGGTGGCGACGACGGCGGTGCCCATCACGGTGGCGTACCAGTTGGGCCCGAGATGACGGACGGAGAGCGGGTACACGAGGGGCTGGGCTGCGGTGACCATGACTCCACGGTGGTTCCGGGCACGGCACACCACCAGGGACCATGCCTCTATGGCGACATAAGCTGGGTTTATGAGCAACGCGGATGAGCAGGCCGGGCCGGGTGTCACCGGGCCCCTGGCGCACCGGGTGCCGGATCTGGGCGCCCTGGAGCTGCTGCTGGCGGTGGCGCGGCTCGGCAGTCTCGGCGGTGCGGCGCGGGAACTCGGCATCACCCAGCCCGCGGCCAGCAGCCGGATCCGGTCGATGGAGCGGCAGCTCGGCGTGGCGCTGGTCGACCGCTCGCCCCGGGGATCCCGGCTCACGGACGCGGGGGCCCTGGTGACGGACTGGGCGCGGCGGATCGTGGAGGCGGCGGAGGCGTTCGACGTCGGGGCGCAGGCGCTGCGCGTCCGCCGCGACTCCCGGCTGCGGGTGGCCGCGAGCATGACGATCGCGGAGTATCTGCTGCCCGGCTGGCTGCTCGCGCTGCGCGCGCAGCGGCCCGACACGGCCGTGTCGCTGCACGCGGGGAACTCGACGGTGGTGGCGGAGCGACTGCTGTCGGACGAGGCGGATCTGGGGTTCGTGGAGGGGTTGTCGGTGCCGGCCGGACTCGACTCCGCGGTGATCGCCCATGACCGGCTGATAGTGGTGACCGCGCCGGGGCACGCGTGGGCCCGGCGGCGCCGGTCGCTGGCCGCGGAGGAACTGGCGTCGACGCCGTTGATCCTCCGCGAGAAGGGGTCGGGTACGCGGCAGGTGCTGGACGCGGCGCTGGGCGGGCTGGCCCGGCCGCTGATCGAGCTGTCGTCCACGACGGCGGTCAAGGCGGCGGCGGTGAGCGGTGCGGGCCCGGCGGTGCTGAGCGAACTGGCGGTGGGGGAGGAGCTGGCGTTGCGACGGCTGGTGCCGGTGCCGGTGGAGGGGGTCGCCCTGGCGCGGGACCTGAGGGCGGTGTGGCCGACGGGGCATCGCCCCACCGGCCCGGCGCGGGACCTGCTGTCGCTGACGCGGGGTTAGTTCCTCGCCCCCGCCGCCCCCACCCGTTTGTCGAGCTCGGCTTCTCGGCCGGCTGATTGGGGTGGTGGGAGGGCAGCCTCGCGGACGGCCGTGACGAGGGCCGACTTCTCGTCGTCCGTGGTGGTGGGCGACTCGCCCGTGGTGCCGGAGAGGACC
>NZ_JBEOXI010000266.1:0-10652 GCF_040296465.1 Streptomyces sp. NPDC002130 | reverse complement strand
AAGCCGGCGAACAGCGGCGTCGCGAACATCAGCAGCATGATCGTGCCGTGCATCGTGAACGCCTGGTTGAACTGCTCGTTCGACATGATCTGCAGACCCGGACGGGCCAGCTCGGCGCGCATGAGCAGCGCCATCACGCCGCCGATGACGAAGAACGCGAAAGACGTGGCGAGGTACATCGTGCCGATCGTCTTGTGGTCCGTCGTCGTCAGCCACTTGACCACGACACTGCCGCGGTTCTGGCGCCTGACCGGCAGCTCGTCCTGGTAGTGGGACCCTGCTGCCGCGGCACCCTGGGGTTCGTTGAGGATGCTCACAGGTTGTTCGTCTCCCGGTTCTTCTCGTGGCTCGTCTGCGCGATGCCGGCAGGAACGTAACCGTTCTGCTGCTTGTCCACGAGGTCCTTGAGGTGCTGCTCGTAGCGCTCGGGGGAGACGACCTTCACGTTGAACAGCATCCGAGAGTGGTCGACGCCGCAGAGCTCGGCGCACTTGCCCATGAAGGTGCCCTCCTTGTTGGGGGTCACCTCGAAGGCGTTGGTGTGGCCCGGGATGACGTCCTGCTTCATGAGGAACGGCACCACCCAGAAGGAGTGGATGACGTCACGCGAGGTGAGGACGAAGCGGACCGTCTTGCCCTTGGGCAGCCACAGGGTCGGGCCCGGGTTGCCCGTCTGCGGGTTCCGCGTGCCGGGGGTGCCGCAGTCGTAGACGCCGCCGGCGTTGGCCGGGAAGTCTTCCTTGAACCGGTCCGGGATCGCGTCCAGGTCCTTCGAGGTCTTGGCGTCCCCGGTGGAACCGGCGACCGGCTCGATGTAGTTGAAGCACCAGCTCCACTGGAAGCCGACCACGTTGACCGTGACGTCGGGCTTCTTCTTGAGGCTGAGCAGCTCGGACTCGTCACGGGCGGTGAAGTAGAACAGCACCGAGACGATGATGAGCGGAACCACGGTGTACAGCGCCTCGATGGGCATGTTGTACCGGGTCTGCGGAGGAACTTCGACCTTGGTGCGGCTGCGCCGGTGGAAGAAAGCACTCCACAGGATCAGACCCCACACCAGCACGCCGACGGCGAGCGCAGCCGCCCAGGAACCCTGCCACAGGGAGAGGATCCGGGGAGCCTCTTCCGTGGTCGGGGTGGGCATACCAAGGCGGGGGAAGTCTTCCCAGTTGTACGAGCAACCGGTGGCTGTCGCCAAGACCAGGCCCGCGGTCAGTGCCTGCAGCAGCTTCCGCCGCATCGGGCGCCGCGGCGAGCGGTCGGAGCCGTTGGGACTCACGTAGCGCCTTCCCGAGAGTCTCGCCCGCGCGGATCGGCTGCGGCCTGGCCTTCTCGCTGGTCGGTCGCGGCCCTGCGTCGGGCAGGGGTTTGGATGTTTATGCGGACCAAACCCTAGCCGACGCCCTCCGGGGGTTCTCGGGGAGGGGGGCCTACTCACCCGGGGGGTTCGCTGAATTGGCGGCTGCGGGTTGTTTGTGGCTGTTCGCGCCGTTCCCCGCGCCCCTGAGGTACGCCTGCCCCGGGGACGTTCTAGCGTTGCTGTGTGGCCTACTTCGATGCTGCTTCCGCTGCTCCGCTTCATCCCGTCGCCCGGCAGGCCCTGCAGGCCTCGCTCGATGAAGGGTGGGCGGATCCTGCGCGGTTGTACAGGGAGGGGCGTCGGGCCCGGATGCTCCTCGACGCGGCGCGGGAGGCCGCCGCCGAGGCGGTGGGGTGCCGGGCGGACGAGCTGGTGTTCACCTCGTCCGGAAGCCGTGCCGTGCACACGGGCGTTGCGGGGGCGCTGGCCGGGCGGCGGCGGGTCGGGCGTCACCTGATCGTGTCGGCGGTCGAACACTCCTCTGTACTGCATTCGGCGGAGGTGCACGAGGCCGACGGCGGGTCCGTCACCCAGGTGCCCGTCGACCGGGGCGGGGCGGTGGATCCGGTCGTCTACGGCGATGCCCTGCGCGAGGACACGGCTTTGGCCTGTCTGCAGTCGGCCAACCACGAGGTGGGAACGGAGCAGCCGGTCCCGGCGGTGGCGGAGCTGTGCCGGGAGGCCGGGGTGCCGTTGCTGGTGGATGCGGCGCAGTCCCTGGGATGGGGGCCGGTGGAAGCGGGCTGGTCGCTGCTCACGGCCAGTGCGCACAAGTGGGGCGGGCCGTCCGGGGTGGGGCTGCTCGTCGTGCGCAAGGGTGTCCGGTTCGCGGCGCAAGGGCCGGTGGACGAGCGGGAGTCGGGGCGGGCGCCCGGTTTCGAGAACATCCCGGCGATCGTGGCGGCGGCCGCGTCGCTCAGGGCCGTACAGGCGGAGGCGGCCGAGGAGGCGGTGCGCCTGCGGGAGCTGACTGACCGGATCCGGGCGCGGGTGCCGCGACTGGTGGCCGACGCCGAGGTCGTCGGAGATCCGGTGCGTCGGCTGCCCGGGGTCGTCACCTTCTCCTGTCTCTACGTCGACGGCGAGGCGCTGCTGCACGAGCTGGACCGCGAGGGCTTCTCGGTTTCGTCCGGATCGTCCTGCACGAGCAGCACGCTGACGCCGAGCCATGTGCTGCGGGCCATGGGCGTGCTGAGTGAGGGAAATGTGCGGGTTTCGCTGCCGCCGGGAGTTGCCGAGGAGGAGGTGGAGAGGTTCCTGGCCGTCCTTCCCCGGACGGTGGCGGCGGTGCGCGAGAAGCTGGGGGCGCCGGTTTCGGAGACGGTGGTGCGGGAGGCCGACGTGCTCGTCGTGGACTCCCTGGGCAAAAGGTGCCCGATCCCGGTCATCGAACTCGCCAAGGTCATCGGCGACGTGCCGGTGGGCGGCCTGGTGCGGGTCCTCTCCGATGACGAGGCGGCCCGCCTGGACATCCCCGCGTGGTGCGAGATGCGGGGCCAGGAGTACGTCGGCGAGGAGACGGCGGACAAGGGAACGGCCTATGTGGTCCGCCGGGTGAGCTGACCAACCCCCTCTTTTGGGGGCGCGGGGAACTGCGCGACCAGCCCCCCACGCTCCCGCAGGCGACAAATCAGCCCAGATGCCCCCGAACCTCTTCCGCGGCCTCGTCCCCGTACGCCTTGGTGAACCGCTCCATGAAGTGCCCGCGCCGCAGCTGGTACTCCTGTGTGCCCACCGTCTCGATGACGAGGGTCGCCAGCATGCAGCCGACCTGCGCGGCACGCTCCAGGGAGACGCCCCAGGCCAGACCGGAGAGGAACCCGGCGCGGAAGGCGTCGCCGACGCCCGTCGGGTCGGCCTTGCGCTCCTCGTCGGGCGTGCCGACCTCGATCGGGTCCTCGCCGACCCGCTCGATGCGGACGCCGCGCGCCCCGAGGGTGGTCACCCGGTGGCCCACGCGGGAGAGGATCTCCGCGTCGCTCCAGCCGGTCTTGGTCTCGATGAGGCCCTTCTCGTACTCGTTGGAGAAGAGGTAGGTCGCCCCGTCCAGCAGGATGCGGATCTCCTCGCCGTCCATCCGGGCGATCTGCTGGGAGAAGTCGGCGGCGAACGCGATCTTCCGGGAGCGGCACTCCTCGGTGTGGCGGAGCATGGCCTCCGGGTCGTCGGCGCCGATGGAGACCAGGTCGAGACCGCCCACGCGGTCGGCGACGGTCTTCAGCTCGATGAGGCGGGCCTCGCTCATGGCGCCGGTGTAGAAGGAGCCGATCTGGTTGTGGTCGGCGTCGGTCGTGCACACGAAGCGAGCGGTGTGCAGCGTGTCGGAGATGCGGACGGACTCCGTGTCGACGCCGTGCCGGTCGAGCCAGGCCCGGTACTCGTCGAAGTCCGCGCCCGCCGCGCCGACCAGGATCGGGCGGGTGCCGAGCTGCCCCATGCCGAACGCGATGTTCGCGGCGACGCCGCCGCGGCGAACGTCCAGCTTGTCGACCAGGAACGACAGCGAGACCGTGTGCAGCTGGTCCGCTACGAACTGGTCGGCGAAGCGGCCGGGGAAGGTCATGAGGTGGTCGGTGGCGATGGAGCCGGTGACTGCGATGCGCACGGCGTGGATACTCCTGAGGGAGGCGGACCTTGACAGTTCACGCTATCGGGTGGGCGGGGCAGCTCTGAAGGCATCGAAACTACCCGATAGTAGATCTTTCTCCGTGAGCTCGACCGTGCATACGGTGCCGCTATGACAAACCTCAAGGTCCATGCGCCCGTTCCGGTCGATCTCGAAGGCGATCTGGCGTCGCTGCCGGGTGCCGGGGCACGGATGGCTCCGCACTGGGCGGTCCCCAGGATCGCTTCTCGACCGGTCTCGCCGGCCCTGATCCACGGTGTGTCCGTACCTCCGGCGTCGGCGCGGCTGCTCGACGCGATGTCCGACTACGGGGACTGAACGGCGCACTCGCGGGAACCGTGAGCTCCCCCGCTGCGTCCCATCGCTGTCCCCCGTAAAGGGGAGGCGGGATACGACCCACCAGCGGTCCGTGTGTGACCGGGCCGGGTCCCATGGGACTGCTGTGCAGCCGAAGGAGCGATGCGGTGAACACCGAGCGACCCGACAACGACGCCGACGCCAGGGAAGCGGCCGGCGCCACCGCAGACGCCCCGAAGGCCGAGGAGCCGGGCACGGAGGGCGCCGAAACCCCGGCGGAGGCCGGGGCGTCGGCCGAGGCCGAGGTGCCGGCCGAGGCCAAGGTGTCGTCGGATGCCGCTGACTCGGGCGAGACCTCCGAGGTCACTGAGGCCGCCGAGACTTCTGAGGCCGCTGAGACTTCTGAGGCCCCCGAGACATCTGAGACCTCCGAGGCTGCCGATGCCTCTCAGGCGCCTGATGAGGATGCACAGGCCGACGAGGGCAGCGCGGGCGAAGCGGCCCCGGCAGCCGACGAGCCGGGCACACCGGAAGCCGGGGGCGTCGAGGAGGAAGCCCGCCCCGATGCCACCCCGGTACCGGTGGGTGACCTGCGCCGGGACGAAGAGGACCTGGTCCATCACGGCGGTGGCCGCCCCCGTACGCCCGCGATCATCGCCTCCGTCGCCGCCGCCGTGCTGCTGATCGGCGGTGGCGGGGCCTGGCTCGCCTCCAACGCCTCCAGCGGGCCTGGCGGCGGTACGACCTCCGGTGCGCCCGGTGGGGACGACACTCCCCCGCTGCTCGCGCTCGACGGCCACTCGGAGTCCACGGCCGGCGGCGGCAACGGCATCGCACCCGGCGAGCCCAACCCCTACGGCGCCACCTACCGGCTCGACGGCGCCCTGCCCGACGGCCCCGGCAAGGCGCCGGTGTACCGGGCGCGGGGCGAGGTCACCAAGGCGGACGTGGCCCGGCTGGCCAAGGCCCTCGGGGTCGAGGGGACGCCGGTGGCGCAGGGCGAGGCCTGGAAGATCGGGGGCCGGGACGGGTCCGGGCCGAGCCTGCAGGTGAACCGGCAGGCACCGGGCTCCTGGACGTTCACCCGGTACGCCCCGGGCACGGACAACTGCAAGGGCACCGACACCTGCACGGCCCCGCAGTCCGGTGGCACGCCGGTGAGCGAGGAGGTGGCCGAGAAGGCCGCGGCGCCCGTGCTGAAGGCGGTGGGTCAGGGCGACGCGAAGCGCGACGCGAGCCAGGTCATGGGTGCCCAGCGGGTGGTGAACGCCGATCCCGCGGTCGGCGGACTTCCCACGCACGGCTGGACGACCGGGATCACGGTCGGCTCGGACGGCGAGGTCGTCGGCGGCAGCGGACAGCTGAAGACGCCGGTGAAGGGCGACACGTACCCGGTGGTCAGCGCCGAGAAGGCGCTGGAGCTGATGAACGGGCAGCCGAAGAAGGATCACCGGATGGGCATCGGCGGCTGCGCCAGCCCCGTGCCGCTGAAGGACCGGCTGGAGCAGCCCTGCGAGCAGCCGTCGAGCGGCGCTCCCGAGCAGGACGCCGTGACGGTCGAGAACGCGGTGTTCGGGCTGGCCGCGCACGTCGTGGACGGGCGGCAGGCGTTGGTGCCGTCCTGGCTGTTCGAGGTGACGGCGCCGGGCGCGAAGGACCCGTTCACGGTGACGTACCCGGCGGTGGAGCCGAGGTTCCTGGTCTCCCCCGAGCCGAGCGGGCCGAGTGACCCGCCGACGTCGGCTCCCGGTCCGCGCGAGGTGAAGGTGGACGGCTACCGGGCCGAGGGCGCGGAGCTGACGGTGACCTTCACGGGCGGCGTGTGCGCGGATTACGACGTGAAGGCGAGCGAGAAGGGCGGCGAGGTGACGGTCACCGTGACGTCGACCCCGTGGCCGGACAAGATCTGCGTCATGATCGCCAAGCAGTTCCAGGAGACCGTGCAGCTGGACGAGCCGCTCGGTGACCGGGCGGTCGTCGACGCGGACGGCAGGGCGGTGCCGCTGGCGAAGGAGGGCGCGCGCCTGCCGGCTCCCCCGACGCAGGAGCGCTAGGAGCGGCCACACGGCACGAAGGCGGCGGCCCCGTCGGAGGGGGCCGCCGCCTTCGTCGTGTCCGCGGCCGCCGGTGGCGGCTCGGCAGGCTCAGCTGAAGGAGTCGCCGCAGGCGCAGGAGCCCGTCGCGTTCGGGTTGTCGATCGTGAAGCCCTGCTTCTCGATGGTGTCCACGAAGTCGATCGTGGCACCGCCCAGGTACGGGGCGCTCATGCGGTCGGTGACGACCTTCACACCGCCGAAGTCCTTCTCGACGTCGCCGTCGAGGGCGCGCTCGTCGAAGAAGAGCTGGTAGCGCAGGCCGGAGCAGCCGCCGGGCTGGACGGCGACGCGCAGCGCGAGGTCTTCGCGGCCTTCCTGGTCGAGCAGCGCCTTGACCTTGGACGCGGCGGCGTCGGTCAGGATGATGCCGTCGGTGACGGTGCTGGTCTCGTCCGATACGGACATCTACATCTCTCCCGGGTTGTACGGAGACTGCTTGCCGACGGTTGCAACCGGCGGGGCCGCGGATTCATTCCGGGCCGGGCTCTCGATCCCGGCTCCTTTTCATGCTCGCACACGCGCCGGGAACCGGAAAACGGCTCTTTCCGGGTCTTCCCGGGAATGAACGGCGGCTCACCGGGATTCACGTCACACCGACGCTATGGCCATCGTCAAAGTGACGTGAAGCAGTTATGATAGATAGCGTCAAATCGACGAAAAGTCGCAGAAACAGAAAGGGTGCGTGTCGTGACCACCGCCCAGACCCAGGAGCTCGACGTACAGCCGACGCCCCTCGCCCTGCTGCTCCTCGGCCGTGAGGCCGACCCGAAGAGCGAGCGCGGTGTGGAGTGTCCCGGCGACCTGCCCTCGCCGTCCGACCCGGACCTGGTGGAGCGCGCCCGCAAGGCGAAGGAGAAGCTCGGGGACAAGGTCTTCGTGCTCGGCCACCACTACCAGCGCGACGAGGTCATCCAGTTCGCCGACGTGACGGGTGACTCGTTCAAGCTGGCCCGCGACGCGGCCGCCCGCCCGGAGGCCGAGTACATCGTGTTCTGCGGCGTGCACTTCATGGCGGAGTCCGCGGACATCCTGACGTCCGACGACCAGAAGGTCGTCCTGCCCGACCTCGCCGCCGGCTGCTCGATGGCCGACATGGCGACGGCCGAGCAGGTCGCCGAGTGCTGGGACGTGCTGACCGAGGCCGGGATAGCCGAGCAGGTCGTGCCCGTCTCGTACATGAACTCGTCCGCCGACATCAAGGCGTTCACCGGCAAGCACGGCGGCACGATCTGCACCTCGTCCAACGCCGAGCGAGCTCTGGACTGGGCCTTCGAGCAGGGCGAGAAGGTCCTCTTCCTGCCCGACCAGCACCTCGGCCGCAACACCGCGGTGCGGGACATGGGCATGTCCCTGGAGGACTGCGTCCTCTACAACCCGCACAAGCCGAACGGCGGGCTGACGACCGAGGAACTGCGCGCCGCGAAGATGATCCTGTGGCGCGGCCACTGCTCGGTGCACGGCCGCTTCAGCCTGGACTCGGTGAACGACGTGCGCGAGCGGATCCCCGGCGTGAACGTCCTGGTCCACCCCGAGTGCAGGCACGAGGTCGTGGCCGCGGCGGACTACGTCGGTTCGACGGAGTACATCATCAAGGCGCTGGAGGCCGCCCCGGCCGGCTCCAAGTGGGCCATCGGCACCGAGCTGAACCTGGTCCGCCGCCTGGCGAACCGTTTCGCTCCCGAGGGCAAGGAGATCGTCTTCCTCGACAAGACGGTCTGCTTCTGCTCGACCATGAACCGCATCGACCTCCCCCACCTGGTCTGGGCCCTGGAGTCGCTGGCGGAGGGCAACCTCGTCAACCGCATCGAGGTGGACAAGGAGACGGAGGCGTTCGCGAAGCTGGCCCTGGAGCGGATGCTCGCGCTGCCGTAACCCACGCCCCGTCCGCCGTCACCCCGAGCGCGGTTTCCGCTCGGGGTGCGCGGGGTCCAGGGTGAAGACGCTGCCGCCTGGGGTGGTCGCCACGAGGGCGCCTTCGAGGAGCCGCACCGGGGTGGCGCCCCAGTCGGTGGCGTTGCTCTGGGCCCTGGGCTGCGTCTCCCAGAGCAGCGTGCCCTTCTTCGTGTCGAGCGCCCCGACGCGGCCGCTGGCACTGGCGAGGTACACGGCCCGGGTCCGCGGGTCGTACGTCGCCTCGCCCGGCTGTTCCAGGCTGGTCGGGGTCTGCCACAGGGGCTTGCCCGTGCGGGCCGACACGGCGGTGACGCGTCCACTGGCGGTGGCGAACCACAGGGTGCCGTCCGCCAGCGTCACCTTTCCCTCGTACTCCTCGGCCAGCTTTGTGGTGCTCTGGGCACCGGTGGCGGGGTCCACGAGCCGGATGGCCGCATAGGGCGCGTCCTGGCCCACGAGGATGTTCCCGTCCCCGTCCTGGGTCAGGTCCAGGAACAGGAGCCGGCCGTCGAAGGTGCCGAGCAGCCCGCCGACCTGGTGGGGCACGCTCAGCCGGCGCGCCGGGCCGTCGGCCGGGTGCAGCTCCATGACGAAAGCCTCTTGCGGTCTCTCCTCCGGGCTGCACTCCAGCCACAGCTTCCCGGCCACCTCTTTGATCCCGCAGGCGTGCTTCGCAGGCAGACGTTCCGTCCAGCGTTGGGCGCCGGTGCGGATCGAGCGGGCCGTCATCGAAGTGCCGCCTCCCTCCGGGAGCACGACGACGTCGCCCGAGAAGGCCACCTCCGCCCACTCGTCGTTCACCGCGCGGTCCCAGAGCCGGTCGCCGGTCCGGGTGTCGAACGCGAAGACCCGGGTCGCCCCCTCGCCCGGGGGCTCCTGCTGCACCAGGACGGCGTCGTCCCGGACGGTCAGGATCTCGAACCTGGAGAGGTCGTCGCCGGTGACGGCCGCCACCGGGCCGGTGCGCCAGACCGTCTCGCCCGTCTTCCCGTCCAGGCGGACGGGGAGGATTCCGTCGCCCCCGCAATAGACGGCCCCCTCGTACGTCCGGCACTCCGGACCGCCCCGCAGCCCTCCGGGCTGTGGCTGCTGCGTCTTGCGCACACCACGCCCGGCCGTCTCGTACACGGTCGTCTGCCAGGGCTTCCAGCCGGCCGGAGGTGCCGCCCACCGGGAGTTCGCGGACGGAGAGGCCCCCTCCCGGTCCGCGCTCTGCGCCCAGCCGGGGCCGAGCGTCAGATAGGCCGTCAGGCCGAGGACGGCGGCGCCGACCGTGCCCGTGGCGGCGAGCAGCGGGCGGACGCGGCGGCGGGGGCGGACGGCGCCCGGCGGGGGCGCCGCGGTCGCGGCGTGGGCGGGCTCGACGGCCGGGAGCCGATCCGCACGCAGGGTCATGGTGGCCGGATCGCCGTCCGCCGGCTCGGGCAGGACAGCCGCCAGCTCCCGGGCCAGCTCGTCGAGTCCGGGCCGGTCCGCGGGCTCCTTGGCCAGGCAGCGCTCCAGCAGCCCCCGCAGCGGCCCGCCGACCCCCTCCAGCACGGGTTCGTCGTGCACCACCCGGTACGCCGTCAGATAGGGGCTGTCCGCGTCGAAGGGGCCGCGCCCGGTGACGGCGTACACCAGCAGTGCCCCGAGGGAGAAGACGTCCGACGCCGGGCCGACCCCGCGGGCGTCGACGAGCTGTTCGGGGGACATGAAGGGCGGTGTGCCGATCATCTGGCCGGTCTCGGTCAGCGTCTGGTGGTTCTCCGCCGCGCGGGAGATGCCGAAGTCGATGACACGCGGACCGTCTTCGGCGAGCAGGACGTTGGCCGGCTTCAGGTCCCGGTGGACCACCCCGGCCCGGTGGATGTCGCGCAGGGCCTCCACCAGGCCCAGGGCCAGCCCGCGCAGTTCGGCGTCCGGCAGGGCGCCCCGGTCGCGGATCCGCCCCGCGAGCGAGGGCCCGGGCACGTACTGGGTGGCCATCCAGGGCCGGGCCGCCTCGGGGTCCGCGTCCAGGACCGGTGCCGTGAAGGCTCCGCTGACCTTGCGCACGGCCGCGATCTCCTGCCGGAACCGGGTGCGGAAGACGGCGTCCGCGGCGTACTGGGCGTGGACGACCTTGATGGCCACCTCACGGCCCGAACGGGCCCTGGCCCGGTAGACGACGCCCATGCCCCCGGCCCCGAGCCGGTCGAGCAGCCGGTAGCCGCCGACCGACTTCGGGTCCTCGCTGTGCAGCGGCACGCCCGAATCCCCTTCCCCCGTAAAGCCGTTCGAGGCCACAGGATACGGAACGGGACAAGGCGGCGGCCCTTCTGCTTCTCGCGCTCGACCGCCAGCTTCTCCCGGGCGGTGCGCTTTCCCTCATGGTTCTTCTCGCTCACACCCCGGAAAC
>NZ_JBEOXI010000265.1:0-10753 GCF_040296465.1 Streptomyces sp. NPDC002130 | reverse complement strand
CCGAAGAAGTTGCCTGGCGGCACGGATTCATCACCGACGACGAGCTACGCATTCGTGCTGAGAAGCTCCTCAAATCCGGATACGGAAAATACCTTCTCGAACTTCTCGACCGCGGCAAGGACTGGTGACATGGCAGATACTCACGTGATGAGCCAGTATCGCGAACTGAAAGTGCCAGGGGCCTGGGAATTCACACCCAAGCAGTTCGGCGACGACCGCGGAGTCTTCCTCGAATGGTTCCGCGAACCTGGATTCTCCGAGATCACCGGCCGCACGCTCGATCTTCAACAGGCAAATTGCTCGGTCTCCGCTGCCGGTGTCCTACGCGGCATCCATTTTGCCGACGTCCCTCCCGGACAGGCCAAGTACGTCACGTGCGTCAAAGGCGCGATCCTCGATATCGCCGTCGACCTCCGCGTGGGATCGCCGACCTTCGGCGAATGGGATTCGGTCCTTCTCGACGACGTCGACCGCAGAGCGATCTTTCTGTCCGAAGGGCTGGGGCACGCCTTCCTGTCCCTCGAGGACAACTCGACAGTGGTTTACCTGTGCTCGACGGGATACGCCCCCGAACGCGAGCACGAGGCGCGGGGATGACCACCGGGACACCGGAAGGGGCCTGGGCACCCGTGATGCGGCTCAGCTCCGCCTCGCCGGAGCGCACCTGGGCGATCCGGGGGGTGATGCCCGCCGACATCATCAGCCGGCTCATACCGCGACGCTGGCCCGGGGTCACCAGGGTGACCACGCTGCCCGACTCGCCGGCGCGGGCCGTACGGCCGCCGCGGTGCAGGTAGTCCTTGTGGTCACCGGGCGGATCCACGTTGACGACCAGGTCGAGGTTGTCGACGTGGATCCCGCGCGCCGCGACGTTCGTCGCCACCAGCACCGTCACGTCCCCGCTCTTGAACTGGGCGAGGGTCCGTGTCCGCTGGGGCTGGGACTTGCCGCCGTGCAGGGCCGCCGCGCGGACACCGCTGCTCAGCAGGTGCCGGGTCAGTTGGTCGACCGCGTGCTTGGTGTCCAGGAACATGATCACTCGGCCGTCCCGCGCCGCGATCTCGGTGGTCGTCCGGTACTTGTCCGCGTCGTGCACGTGGAGTACGTGGTGCTCCATGGTGGTGACGGCGCCCGCGGACGGGTCGACGGAGTGCACCACCGGGTCGTGCAGGTACGTGCGCACCAGCCGGTCGACGTTGCGGTCCAGGGTGGCCGAGAACAGCATCCGCTGGCCGTCGGGACGCACCTGGTCGAGCAGGGCGGTCACCTGCGGCATGAATCCCATGTCGGCCATCTGGTCGGCCTCGTCGAGCACCGTGATGCCGACGCCGTCCAGACGGCAGTCGCCCCGGTCGATGAGGTCCTTGAGCCGCCCGGGCGTGGCGACGACCACCTCGGCCCCGCCGCGCAGCGCACTGGCCTGCCTGCCGAGGGACATTCCGCCCACGACGGTGGCGAGCCGCAGTTTCACGGATCGGGCGTACGGCGTGAGCGCGTCGGTGACCTGCTGCGCGAGCTCGCGGGTGGGCACGAGGACCAGGGCGAGCGGCTGCCGCGGCTCGGCACGCCGTCCCGCCGTCCGGGCCAGTACGGCGAGGCCGAAGGCCAGGGTCTTGCCGGAACCGGTGCGGCCACGGCCGAGGACGTCCCGGCCGGCCAGGGAGTTCGGCAGGGTCGCCGCCTGGATCGGGAACGGCGCGGTCACGCCCTCGCGGCCGAGTGTGGCCAACAGCCCTGCCGGCATGGCGAGATCGCCGAACGACTCGACGGCGGGCAGCGGCGGCGTGATCGTCTTCGGCGGGGCGAACTCGCCCTGGGGAGCGCGGCGGCTTCCCTGGCTCCCGGAGCGGCGCGGAGCAGCGGAGCGGCGCTCGGCACCGTCGCCCCTCGCGAAACGGTCACGGGTACGGGATGTGTGGGCACGCTTCATGCGAGACCTTCCTTGACGGGGCGCGTAGCAAGGAAATCCGCAGCAGAGGAGCGGCGCAGAGAATCTCGAGACGAGCCGAAGTTGATGCGGCCGGGTCGGACCGGCGGCGAAAAGCAGCGAGCTGGGGCCCGCACCCCTTCAGGTGCGGGCCCCAGCTGCGAAATATGCGCGAGCGCCGATGTCAGGCGGGCACGATGTTCTCGGCCGTCGGGCCCTTCTGGCCCTGCGCGATGTCGAACGACACCTTCTGGCCTTCGAGCAGCTCGCGGAAGCCCTGGGTGGCGATGTTCGAGTAGTGGGCGAAGACGTCGGCGCCGCCGCCGTCCTGCTCGATGAAGCCGAAGCCCTTTTCAGAGTTGAACCACTTCACGGTGCCAGTAGCCATTTTGTTTCTCCTTCGGAGGCGGTTTCAGGAATTCACCTTCTGTGAAATCCGTGTCGCCGTGCTGATTACCCCGTAGGAAATGAACCTTCTGGCAACCACACCTGCAACTGAGATCGACAGTAGCACGGTGGGTTCGGCCGCGCGTCGACCGAAAATTCCGATCCGGCGGATGATCGAGGAATATTCTCTGGGCTCCGCTTCTATTTCTCATTTTGCGGGCACAGATATTGCCCTCCGCGGGCACGGGTCTTCCTGGCGCGCCCTCGGGTGCCGGCCCTGTGACCTCCGCCGACGGGGGATGTGCCGCTGTCACCCGCGTCGGTGGGCGCCGCGCCGGTGAACGCGCCGGAACGCCGCCCCGGCGACAAAGGTCACATCCTCCTCCCGGGCCGCAACGCGACGGACGCCGTCCCCTTCAGCTGAGCGGACCCGCGGCTCCCCGCGGGGCTACCACGGCACTTCCCCCTCGTCGTCGAAGAAGCCGCCGGTCGGGCCGTCGTCGGGCAGGGTCGCGAGCCGGATCGCGACCGCCGCGCCCTGCTCCGGGGTGCGGACGCCGCGGAACCCGTTGAGGTCGGTCGCGCAGTAGCCGGGGCAGGCGGCGTTGATGAGGATGCCGGTGCCGTGCAGTTCCTTCGCGTACTGCACGGTGACGGCGTTGAGGAACGTCTTGGACGGCGTGTAGGCGACGGCGATCGGGCCCGTGTCGCTGCCGGGCGTGGTCTGCCGGGTCAGTGAGCCCACGCCGCTGGACATGTTCACGATCCGCGGCGAGGGCGAGCGCCGCAGCAACGGCAGCATCGCGTTGGTGACGCGGATGACGCCGATCACGTTGGTCTCCACGACCGTCCGCACCGTCGCCGGGTCGACCGAGGTGGGCAGCTGCGGCACGCCGCCGGTGATCCCGGCGTTGTTGACCAGCACGTCGAGACGTCCCGCGCTCTCCTCGACCAGTCGGGCGGCATCCATCACGCTCGCGTCGTCGGTAACGTCGAGCGGCACGCCGAACGCGTCGACGCCGGCCGCCCGCAGTTTCGCCACGGCGGTCTCGCGCCGCTCCTGGTCCCGGGCGCCCACCCCGACCCTCCAGCCGAGGGCGCCCAGACCGGCCGCGATCTCGTATCCGATTCCCTTGTTCGCGCCGGTCACCAGCGCGATCGTCTGTTCGCTCATGCCGTCGATCCTGTCCGGGCCCGATCGCCGGCGGCCAACACCGATCGGGTGGGCGGCGATACCGCACCGGTATCGACGCAGCTCGGCGCAGTACCATCACGCCGTGGAGACAAGGGAGTTGCGGTACTTCGTGGCCGTGGCCGAGGAGCTGCACTTCGGGAGGGCCGCACAGCGGCTCGGGATCGCCCAGCCTCCGCTGTCGCGGGCGATCGGGCAGCTCGAACGGCGCCTGCAGGCGCCGCTGCTGGAACGCAGCAGCCGCGCCGTCACCCTGACGGAGGCCGGAGCGGTGCTCCTGCGGGAGGCCCGCGCGGCGCTCGAAGCCGTCGAGGCCGCCGAACGCCGCACCCGCCGGGCCGCGCTCGCCCCGAGCGGCCGGGCCGGCGTGGTCCTCGCCACGAAGGCCGGCGCGTCCGGCGACCTGCTGGCGAAACTCCTCGACGCCTACGCCGCCGAGCCCGACGCGGTCACCGTCGATCTGCTCCTGTGCGGCATGGGCGAGCAGGGGCCGATGCTGCGGGACGGCCGGGCCGACGTGGCGCTGCTGCACCTGCCGTTCGACACCACGGCCGGTCTCGACACCGAGGAACTCTGCACGGAGGGCCAGGTCGCGCTGCTCCCGGCCGGGCACCCCCTCACCGACCGGCCCCATCTGCGCACGGCCGACGTCACCGGCCTCCCCGACCTGCCGATGCCGCGCTGGCCCGGCCCCGACGGCACCTACCCCGCCGGTCCCGGCCCCCAGGTCCGTGACCACACACAGCTGCTCCAGCTGATCGCGCTCGGCCGCGCCTGCTGGATCGCACCGGAGTCCTGCCGGACCCACCTGCGCGAGGGCCTCGCCGCGGTACCGGTACGGGACGCGCCGACGGTCACGACCCTGATCGCCTGGCCGCCCCACAGCCGGTCCCGGGGGGTCGCGCAACTGGTCCGGGCCGCGGTGCGGGTGAGTGCGTGAGGGGGGCGGCATCGCACGGGCGGGCGTTGCCGGGCGGTGGCGGAGCGGCCGATCCGCTGGACTCCGCTAGCATGTTCGAACTCGCGGTGGTCCCCCCATCGCTCTCCATCTACCCAGCCATTCGGATGAATCGGCCAAAAGATTGATAGCCAGGGCATCGCGGGTGTTTTCGCGAATAAGCGGCATGACGTCGTGGGGTGTGTGGCGCCATCGGCGTGCGGTGCTGTGGGGCGCGGCAGCCGCGGTGGCACTCGCGTTCCTCGTCGCACTGGAGATCGCCGCCCGCCACCACGGTGAGCCCGGCCCGGTCACCACCCAGGTGAGGGCCCTGGTCTTCGCCCCCAAGCCGGGGCCGCTGTACGGCGGTCTGGCGTTGATGATGGTGGTGCTCACCTGGCGGCAACGGTTCATCGCGGCCGGTGCCGCGCTCGGCATCGACGCCGTGCTGCTGCTGGTGCGCCGGGCGGCCGGCGCCGAGACGATCGAGGGCCACTCCGTGGGCACCGGTGCGTTGTGGGTGATGCTGGGCTTCGCGGTCGTCGCCGTCACGCGCCGCACCGGCGGTGAACGCGTCCTGCTGCTGAAGGGCGTCGGTCTGGGCCTGTTGCTGGTGGCCGCCCGCAAGACCGGCGACACCTGGCTGTTCATCACGGCGAAGACCCGCCCGACGGTGCTCGACCAGTACGTGGCGACGGCCGATCACGCGCTGGGCAACCCGTCCTGGGCGGCGGGCCGTCTCGTCGAGGCCACCGCCCCGTTCAGCACCCACCTCCTCCAGCTGGTCTACGGCCAGCTCGCGGTGGCCGCCGTCGTCGTCGCCCTCTACCAGCTGCGCAACGTGACGACCGAGCGCCGCTTCCCGAGCCATCACCTGGTGCGCACGTTCCTCGTGATCGGCCTCCTCGGGCCGGGCATCTACATGCTCTTCCCGGTGGTCGGACCGGTCTTCGCCTACGGCCCGGGCGCCTCCGGCACCGGCGGTGTGGAGTGGGCGGCGGCCAACCTGTGGCCGCACACGGCGCTGCCGGTCAGCACCCCGGCCCCGATGACGTACGACGGCATCACGCCCCGCAACTGCATGCCCAGTCTGCACACGGCGTGGGCCGTCGCGATCTTCGTGCACACCCGCCGGGCCCCGCGGCTGCTGCGGTTCGCGGGCACGTTCTGGCTGATCGTCACGCTCGCCGCGACGCTGGGATTCGGCTACCACTACGGCGTGGATCTGGTGGCCGGCGTGGTGTTCGCCCTCACCATCGAGGCGGCTCTGCGCTCACAGGAACGCGGCTGGGACCGGCCGGGCATCCAGCTGGTCGCCTACGGCACAGCCGTCTTCGCCGCCCTCCTGGTGTCGTACCGCTACCTGCCGATGGAGATGGCCGCCCTTCCCGAGGTGTCCGGGCCCCTCCTCATCCTGGTGATGACCTCGGTGATCTACGGCTACGTACGGGTCACCCGACTGTGGGCGACCCGTACGGTCGCATCCGTCCCCAGCCCCACCGTGGCGTTGGACGACCGCGAAGCCCCGGAAGCGGACACCACGCGGAGGGACGCCATCGCGGGGTGACCCCGGGCGAAGCCCGAGACCGCGCCGCACCCGAGTCGGCTGCCTGCATCCCGTGGGCGAAGGCAAATCGTCGTGGGGTCCACCGCGCCGCCGGTCCCCTCACCGCGGTTCACGCATGCCGGCCCGCCTCGGTCAGTGCCCGGATGGTGGGCGTGCGGAACAGGTCGCGCAGCGGTACGGCAGGCATCCCGCGGCCGCGCAGTGCGGCGCTGATGCGCACGGCCAGCAGGGAGTTGCCCCCGAGTTCGAAGAAGTCGTCGTCGATCCCCACCGGGGTGCCGAGGATGTCGGACCAGATCTCCCGCAGGACCGCCGCCGCACCGTCCGTCCTCTCGGGCGCCGGCGCGGTGGGGGCGGTCCGGACCGGTTCCGGCAGCCGCTGCGTGTCGAGCTTGCCGTTCGTGGTCAGCGGCAGGGCGTCGAGCGCCGTGACGGTCGCCGGGAGCATGTACGCGGGCAGGACGGTCGCGGCCCGCTTGCGGATCCCGGCCGTGTCCAGGTCCGCCGGGACGACGTACGCGTCGAGGCGGGCGGTGGCGGGGTCGGCCGGGTCGTCCCGGCGGACCACCACGGCCGCCGCGTGCACCTCGGGGTCCTCCAGGAGCACCGAACGGATCTCGTCGAGTTCGATCCGGAAGCCGCGGATCTTGACCTGGCTGTCGATGCGCCCGAGGTGTTCGAGGGTGCCGTCCGGCCGCAGCCGCCCCAGGTCGCCGCTGTGGTACTGGCGGCCCTCGGCGTACGGGTCGGGGCTGAAACGGGCGGCCGTGAGGTCGGGCTGTCCGAGGTAGCCGAGGGCGACGCCGGCGCCTCCGACGCGGATCTCACCGGTGACGCCCGGCGGGACGAGCCGGCCTCGCGCGTCCGTGACGTACAGGTGCCAGCCCGGCAGCGCGGGGCCGACGGACTTCGAGCCGGCCAGGGCCAGTTCCCGGCTCAGTGTCTGGGCGGTGACGTGCACGGTCGTCTCGGTGATGCCGAACATGTTGACCATGCGGCACTCGTCCTCCGGATGCCGGTCGAACCAGCGGAGCAGCATGCGGGCGTCGAGCGGCTCACCACCGAAGACGACCAGCCGTACCACGAGCGGCGCATGGTCGGTCTCCAGGAGCTGGGAGAAGGCGGAGGGCGTCTGGCTCAGGACGGTGACCCGCTCCCGGACCAGCAGATCCCGGAATTCCCCGGGTTCGCGGGAGACGAGGTAGGGCACGACCACGAGGCGTCCGCCGGTGAGCAGGCAGCCCCAGGTCTCCCAGACGGAGAAGTCGAACGCGCCGGAGTGGAAGAGACTCCAGACGTCGTCGGGGCCGAGGCCGTAGTCCTCGCGGGTGGCGTCGACGAGCGCGACGACGTTGCGGTGCGGTACGACGACGCCCTTGGGACGGCCGGTGGAGCCTGAGGTGTAGATGATGTAGGCCGGGGCGTCCGGGCCGCCGCCCGTGGGGAGTTCTCCGGCCTGCCCGGCCGCCGCGATCAGCTCGTCGGGGGTGACGGGGGTGCCGGCGTCGGCCGGGTACTCCGCCAGCCGGGTGACGACCAGGTCCAGGCCGGCGTCCCGCGCGGTGTGGGCGAGCCGGTCGGCGGGATAAGCGGGGTCCGTGGGCACGTACGCCGCACCCGCCTTGAGGACCGCGAGCATGGTCACCACGAGCTCGGTGGTCCGCTCCAGGCAGATCCCGACCCGGTCGCCGGGCGCGACCCCCCGTGCGACCAGCCCGCGTGCCACCTGTCCGGCCTGTTCGTCGAGCTCGCGGTAGGTGAGGACGAGGGTGCCGTCGCCGACCGCCGGGGCGTTCGGTGTCGCGGCGGTGACCCGCGCGAGTACGTCGGTGATCCGCTCCGGTGTGCCGGGCGGTGTGCCGGCCGGCCGGCCGAGCAGCGCGACCCGCTCGCGCTCGGCCGCGTCGAGGAGTTCGATGTCGTCGACGAGCGTGTCCGGTGTCGCCCGCGCGAACTGTCCGAGGACATGCGCCAGGTGCCGCAGGAAGGTCTCGACGATCCCGGCCGAGAAGTGGCTGTGCCGGTACGCGGCCCACAGCCGGGTCCCCCCGGCGGGCTGCGGCAGCAGGGCCAGCGTCAGGGGGAAGGGCGGCGCGAGGCACGGCAGATGCTCCGTCGCAGCGCCGGCGCCGAACGGCGAGCCGCCGGGGGCCGGTTCGAGGAGGCCGGCGAGCACCGGGCTGTCGGCCGGCGCCGGCTGTGCCGGCCGGAGGGCCGCGGCCGGGGCATCGACGGGAACCTCGATCCGCAGGGCACCGCGCCGGTCGGTGGCCACGCAGACGTCACCGCTCGCCCCGTGGCCCGCGTAGCGGTGGAGGGTGAGGGCGAGCGCCGCGAGGAAGCCGGTGGCGGCGGGGCCGTCGGGCAGGTCGAGCGCCCGGGTCCCCCACGAGGTGTCGCCCCGAGTGCCGCCACCCCAGTCGGGGGCGGGAGCCGCGGACGGCGGTGTGACGGGCGCGGCGGACGGCACCGGCAGCGGTCCCGCCGCCCCGGAGACCAGCACGTCGACCAGCCGGTCGAGCCCGTCCCGGTCGAGCACCGCGCGGTCGGCGACGACCACCAGATCCGCGACGTCGTCCCGGTGGCGCAGCAGCACACAACGGACCGAGGCCGTGGGCCGGTTCAGTTCCGCGGCCCGCAGCCGCCGTGCCGCCGGTTCGCCGGAGCCGACCGCTGTCTCTTCCACCCACAGCCGCCAGGGCCCCACCGCGGCAAGCCGGGCGGTCAGCTCCGCCGCGGCCACCGGGCCGCTCATCCGGACCCGTACGGCATGGCACTGTTCCCCCGCCATGGGGTCCCCCGCCATGTGTCCACCCGTCATGGGTGCCGCCATCATGGGTCCCCCCATCATGCGTCCACCCACCATGTGTCCACCCGCCATGTGCTCCCCCACCATGGGGCGTCCTTCCTCTCTCCCAGCTCTCACCACGGCCGTCTCTTCCGGCCCGCCCGTCAGCGCGCGGTGAACCCGCCGTCCACGGTCAGTACGGAGCCGGTCACCTGCCGGGAGTCGTCCGAGACCAGATAGACCACGGCGGCGGCGACGTCCTCCGGCTCGATCAGCGCGTTCATCGGCTGCGCCTCGGTGAACGTCTGCTCGTGCTCGCCCACCTGCACGTCCAGGGCGCGCGCGATCTCGGCGAGCATCCGGCCCTCGGCGGTCGGGTCGTCCCGCACCGATCCGGGGCAGACGGCGTTGACCCGTACCTTGGTGGGCGCGTAGTCGAGGGCGGCGGCCTTGGTCAGGCCGATCAGGCCGTGCTTGGCGGCGACGTACCCGGCGAAGTGCCGGTAGCCGACGAGTCCGGCCGTCGAGGAGACGTTGACGATGGAACCGGAACGGCGGGCGCTCATCGCGCGGGCGACCGTACGCATCACCCGCCACGCTCCCGTCAGGTCGACGTCGATCATCAGCGCCCACTCGTCCTCGGCGATGTCGTGCACCGGCTTGCCCGAGGGGGCCGCGATGCCCGCGTTGTTGACGACGGCGTCGATGCGGCCGAAGCGGTCCTCGGCGAGGGCCACGGCCGACTCCACGGAGGCCAGGTCGCGTACGTCGCAGGCCGCGGTGAGCACCGCGGCGCCGGCCTTGCGGCACAACGTCGCCGTGTGCTCCAACTGCCCCTTGGTGCCCAGTGGATAGGGCACCCCGGCCAGGTCGTCGCACACGTCCAGCAGCGCGAGGGCGGCCCCCTCGGCGGCGCACGCGAGCGCGGTGGCCCGGCCCAGGCCCCGGGCGGCGCCCGTGACCAGAACGGTCTTCCCGGTCAGACGCACTGTTCCTCCGCTGCCCGGTTCAGCTCCTCGGCGACGGTCCGGAGCAACTCCGGTGCCGACCCGGTCAGGTACATGTGCCCACCGGGCAGCTCCACGGCGCGGAAACCCGCGACCGTCGTGCGGGTCCACGCCTCGGCCTCCGCGCGGCTGACGAGGGTGTCGTCGGCACCGCGCAGACTGGTCACGGGCACCGGCAGGGCCCGGTCGTCCGCCGGCCGGTACGACTCGTGCATCTCCACGTCCGCGCGGAGCGTGGGCAGGATCAGCTCACGCATCTCGGGGTCCTGGAGGGCCTCGTCCGTGTAGCCGGCGAACTCGTTGACGCGCTCCAGGAACGCGTCGTCGTCGAGTCCGGTGGCCTGGCGGGCCCGTGGCTCGGCGGGATGCGGCGAGCCGCTGGCGAACAGCCGGGCGACCCGCACCTCGGGTACGGCGACGAGGCGACGTGTCAGCTCGTAGGCGAGGACGGCGCCCAGGCTGTGGCCGAACAGGGCGATCCGGTGCGGGCGCGGGCCGTCGTCGAGCGTGGCGAGCAGATCGGTGAGCAGCCCGTCGGCGGCGGCGCTCGCGTCCCGGTACGGCTCCTCGTCGATGAGCCGCTCGCGCCCCGGGAGCTGGAGCGGCAGGACGTCGAAGCCGTGCGGCTCGGCGAGACGCTGCCACGGACGGTAGAAGGAGGCACCCGCGCCGGCGAAGGGCAGGCACACGAGCGAGATGCGGTCGGCCATGTCAGCGGTCCTGGGAGGTGTCGGCGGCCGGGCGGGTGCCGGCCGCGAGGCGGGCGTCGTAGGTGACGGGCAGCTTCACCAGGCCGCGGCTGGTCGAGTTGTCGAAGAGCCAGTCGACCTCGTCGGCCGGGACGGCGAGGCGCAGGCCCGGCAGTCGGCGCAGCAGGGTGGTGAAGGCGATGTTGCCCTCGACGCGGGAGAGCGGGGCGCCGACGCAGAAGTGCGGGCCCTGGCCGAA
>NZ_JBEOXI010000264.1:0-10779 GCF_040296465.1 Streptomyces sp. NPDC002130 | reverse complement strand
AGCGGGACGTCCGCGAGGGCTTCATCCCCATCCAGCGCAGTCTGGCCACGGACGCGCTCAACGAGTACATCCAGCACGTGGGTTCGGCGCTCTTCGCGATCCCGCCGGGCGTCCGCGACAAGGACGACTGGTGGGGCCGCACGCTGTTCACCAAGGAGGCCTGAACCGGTGTTCTCCAACTACCTGATCGGACTGCGCGAGGGCCTGGAGGCGAGCCTCGTCGTCTGCATCCTCATCGCCTACCTGGTCAAGACGGACCGCAGGGACGCCCTGAAGCCGATCTGGGCCGGCATAGCCGTCGCGATCGCCCTCGCGTTCGGCTTCGGCTGCGCCCTCGAATTCGGCTCCCAGGAGCTGACGTTCCAGGCCCAGGAGGCACTCGGCGGCTCGCTGTCGATCCTCGCGGTCGGCCTGGTGACGTGGATGGTGTTCTGGATGCGCCGCACGGCCCGCCACCTCAAGTCGGAGCTGCACGGCAGGCTGGACGCGGCACTGGCGATGGGCACGGGCGCGCTGGTCGCCACGGCCTTCCTCGCGGTGGGCCGGGAGGGCCTGGAAACGGCCCTGTTCGTCTGGGCGTCGGTCCACGCGGCGAGTGACGGCACACCGCGTCCCCTGCTCGGCGTCGCCCTGGGCCTCCTCACGGCGGTCCTCCTGGGCTGGCTGTTCTACCGGGGCGCGCTGCGCATCAACCTGGCCAAGTTCTTCACGTACACCGGCGGCATGCTGGTCGTCGTGGCGGCGGGCGTCCTGGCCTACGGCTTCCACGACCTCCAGGAGGCCGACTTCCTGCCCGGCCTCACCGACAAGGCCTTCGACATCTCCGGCACGATCCCCCCGGACAGCTGGTACGGCACGCTCCTCAAGGGCGTCTTCAACTTCCAGCCCGACCCCACCACGCTCCAAGTCATGGTCTGGCTCCTGTACTTGATCCCGACCCTGGCCCTGTTCCTGGCGCCGACCCGCACCCCTGCGAAGGCGCCGGTTCGCGACGGGGCGTGAAGCCGAGGTGGGGTGGGTCCGCAGCCCGGCGGACGGGGTGCTGCCTGCGCCCACCCGTGCCGCCCCTAGCGGCACGCATGCCCGCAGGTAGGGCGACCCGCACCCGCGTACGGCGAGAAGGGGACGTGTCGGGGGGTGTCCGCCCGCAGCGGTTGGCGCGTCAACGGACAGTCAGTCGGCGTCAGACCCCATCGCGCCGTTCCGAGGACGGACACCCCCCGGCGCGGCCCCGACCCACCACCCTGCGTCACGCGAAGACGCGCACCCCCACCCACTGACAGGCGAAGCACCCCCACCCCAACCCACCCCCGGCCCAACCGCCGGAGGCACCCGGTAGGGTTCGCCTCCGGAAAGGGGAAGGTGAAGGTACCCGATGAGCAGGGATCGCGACCCTCGAACGCTCCGCAGGCCCGCCCGGAGCGCCCTCATAGCAACCTCGGCGACCGCTTTGTCGCTGACGGCCAGTGGATGCGTCGTCGTTCACGGCGAACGGGAGATCCTCCCGTCCACGACCCGTGCCGAAGCCGCCCAGGCCCTCCAGGAGTTCACGACCGCGTACAACGAGGCCGACAAGGCCTACGACGGCACCCTGGACGCCGACCACACCACGGGCGCCCTCGCCGACATCGACTCGGCCCGCCTCAAGGCCGGGAAGGCGAACAACCCGGACGGCAACCCGAACCACACCGAGCTGAAGCTGACGGACGCGAAGTTCACGATCCCGAAGAAGGCCGGCTGGCCCCGCTGGTTCGTCGCCGACGCGGCCGGCAACAAGGGCGGCACCGCCCGCTGGCTGCTGGTCTTCACCCGCAGCAGCCTGGACGACCCCTTCCAGGTGGCGTACCTGACGCTCGTCGCCCCGGACAAGGTCCCGCAGTTCAAGAAGGACGCCGACGGCTGGGCCGAGTCCGTCCCCGTGAACTCCACCGACCTGGCCACCGACCCCGGCGACCTGAGCCGCACGTACGCGACGTACCTGAAGAGCGGCGGAGAGACCTTCGCGGACGGCGCCCACACCAGCCAGTGGCGTGCCCTGCGCGAGAAGAACGGCAAGAAGCCCGGCATGGTCACCCAGTACATCGACGAGCCGCTGACCAACGGCGACTACGCACCGCTGGCCCTGCGCACGACGGACGGCGGCGCCCTGGTGTTCTTCACCACCCGCCACTACGAGAAGCAGACCGCCTACGCGGGCACGTCCGTCCCCGCCCCCAACAAGGATGTCCTGGCCCTGACGAAGGGCGAGATCAAGCAGTCCCTCACGATGGAGTTCGTCTCCAACGAGGCGGCACTGGATCCCAAGGGGCCTGGCAAGGTCACGATCCTGGGCAGGATCCAGGGACTGACCTCGGCGAAGGGCTCGTAACCGAGGCCGTGACCCGGGCCCTCACGGCACGGTCGCCGACCGGCCTCAGTGCCGCAGGGGCCAGGCCGCGTCGCCGGCCCGGCCGGTGTCCTCACCCACATAGCGTCCACAGACCTCGGTGAGCACTTCCAGCAGGCTCAGCGGATCCGGCAGCGCGTGCTCGGGCCCGCGCACCCACCGCACCGCCTGCTCCTCACCGGGCAGCCGCGCCGGGGGTACCAGGACGTAGGAGCCCCTGCAGTGCCAGCGCAGCCCTGGGTGCTCGTCCGCCGTCTCGGGGTGGCAGTCCAGTTCGCATGGCCACCACTCGTCCTCGTCCTCGGGCGTACCGCGGGTGGCCGTGAAGAAGAGGAGGCGGCCGTCGTCGCTCTCGGCGACCGGCCCGACCTCGACACCGGCGGCGAGCAGCCGCTCCAACGCGTCGCGACCGGCATCGAGGGGCACGTCGAGGACGTCGTGCACCATGCCGGTCGCGGTGATGAAGTTGGCCTGCGGCTGATGGCGGGCCCAGCGCTCGATCTGGGCGCGGTCGGTGGTCGACTGCGTCTGCCAGGCGAAGGACACCGGGTGCCGGGCGGGGGTGGGACAGCCGACCCGGTCGCAGGAACAGCGGTAGCCGGCCGGGTGGGCGGCGGGCGCGAGGGGCAGTCCCGCGCCGGCGGCGGCGAGCAGCAGGGCCTCACGGCCGCCGTCCCCGGCGGTCTCCTTCGGCCGGCGCCCGGCGCGCAGCCACTGGGTGAGTTTGCCCTGCAGGCCGGTCCGGCCGCCGAACTCCGCGCTCATCTATCCCCTCGCCTCGCCGTCGTGCCGAACAGCATGCCCCATCGTCCCATCTTCCCGCGCACCGGGGGGCCAGTGCCCACATCCAGGACAGCTGGGACGCACCGGGCGCCGGGCACCGGACGGGACAGGTAGGGCACACCGGACGCCGGACGGTACAGGTGAGACGCACCGCACACCGGGCGCCGCACGGGAGAAGACCGGCGAGCCCCGCTCTCCACCCCGATCGGGTGTCATTGCCCGCTTTGCCACGAGATGGCGCCCTACCGTGGTCGCCATGGTCACAAGGATCGCGTTGTCCACTCTGGCCTCCCTGATGTCCGTGGTCTCGCTCATCCCGTCGGGACCCGGCGGCCGCGCCCCGGCCCCGCTGGAGTGGGGCGCGGGCCCGCTGACCGTGGCGGCCCTGCCCCGGATCACGTACGTCGCGCACCGCGGCGGCGCCCGTGAGGTCCCCGAGAACAGCATGGCGGGGCTGGCGACCGCCTACGAGCGCGGGACGGCGCAGGTACTGGACTTCGACACGCGGTTGCTGCGCGACGGCACGCCGGTGGTGTTCCACGACGAGACCCTGAACCGCACCACCTACCTGGGCGGCGCGGTGCGCGGCCTGGACGCCCGGGAGTGGCGGGGCGTGCGGCTGCGCCCGAAGGACAGGCTCCCGGGGAGCTGGCGGTCGGAGCGGCCGCCGACGGTCGCCGAGGTGCTGGATCGTTTCGGCGGACGGATCGTGCTGATGCTGGAGGCGAAGGACCCGCGCAGCCTCGACCGGCTGGCCGAGCTGATCCGGGCCCGTGGCCTGACCCGCTCGGTGTTCGTGAACTCCAACGACCCCGAGGTGGCCCGGCGCGTCCACCGCCTCGGCCTGCTCTCGCAGTTGTGGCGCTCGGCGCAGCAGTTGCGCACGGACCGCCCGGAGCGCTGGCGGTCGTACGTGGATCTGCTCGACGTGGATCACCGGGCACGCGACGCGGATCTGGTGCGGGCGGTGCGCTCGGGGATCGCGCGGGTGTGGGCGCACACCGTGGTGACGGACGCGCAGCGGGACCGGGTGCTGGCGCTGGGCTGCGACGGGGTGATCACGGACACGCCGGGGCGCCTCGCCCGGGCCGCTCAGCGCGGGGCCAGGCCGTGAAGGGCGTAGTCGACGAGGGTGTCGGTGTACTCGTGGGAGATCGGGCCCGTGCGCTGGAGCCAGCGCTGGGCGAGCGGGGAGATGAAGAGCTCCAGGGCGATGCGCGGGTCGATCTCGGGCCGGACCTGACCGGCTTCCTGCGCGGCGCGCAGCCGGCCGATGTAGAGGTCGAGCGAGGGCTGCATCAGCTTGGCCACGAGCTCGCGTCCGAGCTGCTCGTTGACGACGCCCTCGGCGGCCAGCGCGCGGGACGGCACGTCGAACCTGGGGTCGTTCATCTGGTCGACGGTGGCGCGCAGCACGCCCTTGACGTCGGCGGCGAGGTCGCCGGTGTCCGGAAAGTCGTACGGCTCCGGCCCGGCCTCCCGCAGGGACTGCTCGGCCAGGTCGAGGAACGCCTCCATCAGGACGTCCGCCTTGGACGACCACCAGCGGTAGATCGTCTGCTTGCCGACGCCGGCACGGGCGGCGATGCCCTCGATGGTGGTCTTCGGGTAGCCGACCTCGACGACGAGCGCGAGGGCGGCGTCGTAGATGGCGCGGCGGGACTTCTCGCTGCGCCGGGTGGAGTCGGGGGCGGGCTTGCCGGGGGCGGGCTGGGTGGACTTCTGGACGGCCATGGGCCGAATTTATCAGGTTGACAAGACGGAGCGTCTCGCGGACAGTGGAGCGCAAGCACGAGACGAACCGTCTCGTCGCGGATATTGCCACGGAAGGAGCCCGAGATGACCCGAGGCGGAGCCGGAAACCTGCTGGGCGTCGGCGGATCGCGCAGGAACCTCGGCCGCAGGGAGCTGCGCGGCGGCGGCCGGGGCGGCCGGATCGGCGGCGGTCTCGACCCGCAGGCCCAGAAGCGCGAACTGCTGCGCAAACTCCAGGAGAAACGGCAGCAGCAGGACACGCAGGAGGGGGGCACGGCGGGCACGGCGTCGTGAGCCTCCCCCGCGCGAGGGAGATCGGCCCCCCGCGCGCGGGATCCTCCCGGGCGGTCCGGCGGATGTACTGAGGCGGTCGCGGCCCGCGACCGGCGGACACCCGCCCCACGGACACCCGGGAGGACTCGGCTCATGACCGCATGGACCAGACGACGGCTGCTCACCACGGCGGCCACGGCCCTCCCGGCGGCGGGCCTCGCCACCACGGCGGCCCCCCTCGCGCGGGCGGCGGCCCCGACCCGCCCCGAGGACGTCGACGTGAGCGACGCCTTACGGGCACTGCCCGGGCTGCGCCTGGTCGAGGAGCGGCACGACGCCGAACCGGGATACCGGCACTTCGTCCTCGGTCTGCGCCAGCCGGTCGACCACACGAACCCGGCCGCCGGCACCTTCGAGCAGCGCCTCACCCTGCTGCACACCGCCGCCGACCGCCCCACCGTGCTGTTCAGCACGGGCTACCAAGCGGTCCTCACCCCACGCCGGACCGAACCGGCGGTCCTGCTCGGCGCCAACCAGCTTCAGGTCGAGCACCGCTACTTCGGCACCTCACGCCCGGCGGACCCCGGCTACACCCACCTCACCGTCCGGCAGGCCGCCGACGACCACCATCGCGTCGTCCGGCTCTTCCGCCGCCTCTACCCCGGCGCGTGGATCTCCACCGGCAGCAGCAAGGGCGGTATGGCGAGCGTCTACCACCGCCGCTTCCATCCCCACGACGTGAACGGCACCCTGGTCCACTCGGCCCCGAACAACGTCGACGACCGCGACGACTCCGCGTATCTGCGTTTCCTGGAGACGGTCGGCACCCCCGCGGCCCGGGAGGCCCTCAAGGCGGCCCAGCGGGCGGTCCTGCTGCGCCGGGCCGAGCTGGTCGCCCGCTACGAGGCCTGGGCGGCCGCCACCGGCGACACCTTCCGGCTCGTCGGCAGCGCCGACAAGGCACTCGAGATCGCCGTCCTGCGCGTGCCGTTCATGTTCTGGCAGCGCGGCACCCCGGCCGACGTCGCCGCGATCCCCGGCCCCGGGGCGACGGCCGGCGAGCTGTACACCTGGCTGGACGACACGATGGGCCTGGCGCTGTACGCCGACACGACGGCCCGGAACTACATCCCGTACTGGTACCAGATCGGCACCCAGCTGGGGTACGGCGGCTTCCCCACCGCCCACCTCGCCGATCTGCTCCGCCACCCGGGCGCCGCCGGGCCGCGCAGTTTCGTCCCCGGGGACGTCCCCCTGCGCTTCGACCGGGCCGCCATGCCCGACATCGACCGCTGGGTCCGGCGGCGCGGGAGCGGGCTGCTGTTCGTCAACGGCACCCAGGACCCCGCGGTCGCCGAGCACTTCCGCCCCGGAGGGCCGGACTCACGGCTGCTGTGGGTGCCGGGCGGAAACCACGGCGCCGACCTCGCGGACCTGTCCCCCGCCGACCGGGCGTCGGCGGAGGACATGCTTGTCCGCTGGGCGAGTTGAGCGCGGGCGTACCTGTCAGAAGCTCAGGAGGGCGGCCAGGGGTCTCCCCAGTCGGCGTCCCGGGCGGCCTTGTACAGGTCGCCGTGGCGCTTGGTGACGGTGCCGCGGCGCAGGGACGGTTCGCTCTCGCACAGGTCGAGGAGGACCTGGCCCTTGCGGATCTGGGGGCGTCGGACGACCCGGGAGGGAGCGGGGTCGACGGGGAAGCGGGCGGCGGCGACGTACGCGAACTTCTCGTCCTCGTAGGCGAGGGAGCCGCCCTTGACCTGGCGGTGCAGGGAGGAGCGGCTGACCCGGGCGGAGAAGTGGCACCAGTCCGTGCCGGGGGCGATGGGGCAGGCGGCGCTGTGCGGGCACGGGGCGGCGATCCGGAAGCCTGCGGTGATCAGCCGGTCCCGGGCCTCGATGAGGCGGGTGTAACCGTCGGGGGTGCCGGGTTCGACGATCACGACGGCCCGGGCGGCGGCCGCGGCGGCGTCGACGAGGGCGGTGCGGTCTGCGGCGGTGAGCTCGTTCAGGACGTAGGAGACGGTGACGAGATCCGTGCTCTCCAGGGTCAGGGCCGCCCCGATCCGGGAGCGCTGCCAGCGAACGTCCTTCAGCTCCGGGTTGGCCGCGGCGATCTCGCGTCCGAGGGCCAGCGCGGGTTCCGCCCAGTCGAGCACGGTGACGGGCCGCTCCCCGCCCCAGACCGCGTTCACGGCCCAGGCGGCGGCACCGGTGCCGCCGCCGAGGTCGGTGTGCCCGCCGGGCACCCACGCGGGCGCGGCCTCGGCGAACGCCTCCAGCGCTGAGCGCACGGCCTCGAACGTCGCGGGCATCCGGTAGGCGGCGTAGGCGGCGACGTCGGCCCGGTCCCGGAGGATGGGGGCGTCGGTCGGGGTGGCCCCCCGGTAGCTGGCGATCAGCCGCTCGACCGCCTGCGAGGCCTGCCGGGGCGGCAGCCCGTCGAGCAGACCGGCGAGAGCGGCACGGAGGTTTTCGGCCGGGGGTGCGGGGGCGTTCACCCGGCGATTCTACGAGGCGGGCGGGGGTGAGGGACGCGGGTGCGGGAGGGGGGCGGGCGATACGGGGAGGTGCACGCGCGTGCGGGCTGCGGACGACGGGCGGCACGCTGTACAGGACGGAACGGTCCGTGCGTGCGGGCTGCGGACGACGGGCAGCAAGCTGTGCAGGCGGAAGGGTCCGTGCGTGCGGCGGGCGCCGTGGGCGGCCCACACGCGGGTGAACAGCACTCGCGCCCCGGCGCCTCGTTCCTCACGCGAGCACCACTGGCACAGCGGGGCGGCGCCCCCGTCACTCACCGAGGACGCTGCTCACGCCCGGGCCCCTCCCCTCCCCCAGTTCGCGGAGATCACCGCACCGCCCGCGCCACCCGGGACGCCGCTGCCGCTCTCGGGGCGTTGTCCGGGCGGCGGCGGCGCGGGTGGACCGCGTTGGTGAGCAGGATTAGGAACGTGTCCGTGGCCGGGTCCAGGACGAGGGACGTGCCCGTGAAGCCGGTGTGGCCCGCCGCGCCGCGGCCCGCCAGGTCGCCCATGAACCACGGCTGGTCGAGGGAGAAGCCGAGGCCCGGCGGGGTGAAGAGAAGCTCGACGAAGTCGGGGCCGAGGATGCGGGCCGGGCCGTGCGAGCCGCCGGCGAGGAGGGTGCGGCAGAACACCGCGAGGTCCCGGCCGGTGGAGAACAGCCCCGCGTGGCCCGCCACGCCGCCGAGGGCCCAGGCGTTCTCGTCGTGGACCTCGCCCCGCAGCATCCCCCGGTCCGCCTTGGCCCAGGGCCGCCGCTGGTCCTCCGTCGCCGCGGCGCCCGGGCACGGCCCGAAGTCCGTCGCCGTCATGCCCAGCGGCCGGGTGATGCCGTCGCGGATCAGGACGTCGAGCGTGCGGCCGGTGATGCGCTCCAGGACGTACTGCAGAAGCAGCATGTTCAGGTCGGAGTAGCAGTACGTGCCCGGCACCCCGACCGGCGGCTCCGCCCGGAGCGCGGCCAGCCGCTGCGCGTCGTCGGCGCAGTCGTACAGCGGGAGTTCGGGCCGCAGCCCGGAGGTGTGCGTGAGCAGCTGCCGTACGGTGATGCCGTGCCGGGCGGCCGCCGTGAAGTCGGGCAGATACGCCCCGACCCTCGCGTCGATGCCGAGCGTGCCCCGCTCGATCTGCTGCACGGCGGCCACGGAGGTGAACAGTTTGGTGAGGGACGCCAGGTCGAAGGGCGTGCCGACGGTCATCGGGACCCGTTGCCCGGGGGGCAGCTCCACCCCGGCGTCGGAGTCGGGGTCGTAGGCCGCGTAGCGGACGGCCCAGCCCGCCGCCTCCTCGACCGCGATCACCGGGCCGCGTCCGACGACGAGGACCGCGCCCGGTGCCCAGGGGCGCCGTCCGGTGGTGAGGACGTGGACCTCCCGGACGAGGTGACGCAGTTCCCCCGGGTCCAGTCCGGCCCGCTCCGGCGTGCCGTCGCGCAGTCTGGGTGCGCTCAGCTGACTGCTCCCTCCACGCTCGCGCGGCTGCTCTCCTGCCTCCAGGGTCGGCACATTCCCATGAAGCAGGCAAGTGCCACCAGTGCGGCGGCCAGTTGGACGACGGCCATCGGGAGGGCGGTGTCCTCCCCGGCGACGCCGACCAGCGGGGAGGCGACCGCGCCGATGAGGAAGGACGACGTGCCGAGCAGGGCCGACGCGGAGCCCGCCGCGTGCTTGGTCCGCATCAGGGCGAGCGCCTGGGTGTTGGGCAGGGTGATGCCCATCGCGGACATCAGCACGAACAGCGCGGCGGCGACGGGCACCAGGCCGACCTCGCCGAAGACGCCGAGGGACATCAGCAGCAGCGCGGTCGCCGCGGTGATGACGATCGTGAGGCCGATGCCCAGCACCCGGTCGAGGCTGACCCGGCCGACCAGGATCTTGCCGTTGATCTGGCCGACGAGGACCAGCCCGACCGAGTTGACGCCGAACAGCAGGCTGAACGTCTGCGGGGAGGCGCCGTAGATCTCCTGGATGACGAACGGGGACGCCGAGATGTAGGCGAAGAGGGCGGCGAAGGCGAAGCCGCCGGTGAGCATGTAGCCGGTGAAGGCGCGGTCGGCGAGCAGGCCGCGCATCGCGCGCAGGGCCTCGCCGACACCGCCGCTGTGCCGCTCGGCGGGCTCCAGCGTCTCGGGCAGTTTCGTCCAGACCAGGACCCCGATCAGCACGCCGATGGCGGTGAGGACGACGAACACGCCCCGCCAGTCGGTCACGCGCAGGACCTGCCCGCCGATGAGCGGCGCCACGATCGGGGCGACGCCGGAGATCAGCATGAGGGTGGAGAAGAAGCGGGCCATGGCCATGCCGTCGTAGAGGTCGCGGACGACGGCCCGGGCGATGACGATGGCGGCCGCGCCCGCGAGACCCTGGGCCAGCCGGAAGGCCACCAGCGTTTCCACGGTGGGCGCGAGCGCGCACAGGACGGTGGCGACGACGAAGACCACGAGCCCCGCGAGCAGCGGGCGGCGGCGCCCCCAGCGATCGCTCATCGGCCCGACCACCAGCTGTCCGAGCGCCATGCCGGCCAGACAGGCGGTGAGCGTGAGCTGGACGGTCGCGGCGGGCGCGTGCAGGGAACGGGTGACCTCCGGCAGGGACGGGAGGTACATGTCCATCGCCAGCGGAGGCACGGCGGTCAGGCTTCCGAGGAGGAAGGTGACCAGGAGCCCGGTGCGGCGGTGCGGTGTGCGGTCGGGCCGCTCCGTCCCGGCTGCGGCCTCCTGCGCGGTGTTCGGTATGGACGCCCCACCCTCGGGCATGAGTCCCTCCCTCTCCGAGTCGATCGCCACCTATGCTCTCAGCTCGTACGGAGTGCTCGGGGTCACAAGGTGAAGGCGGGGCGGGAATGACGGCGGACACGGTGCGGTGGGGAATCCTGGCGACCGGGGGTATCGCGGGCGCGTTCACCGCGGACCTGATCGACCTGCCGGACGCGGAGGTCGTGGCGGTCGCGTCCCGGTCCGGGGAGTCGGCGAAAGCGTTCGCGGAGCGGTTCGGGATACCCCGGGCCTACGGCGACTGGAACGCGCTCGCCCAGGACGAGGACATCGATGTCGTCTACGTCGCC
>NZ_JBEOXI010000263.1:0-10954 GCF_040296465.1 Streptomyces sp. NPDC002130 | reverse complement strand
CCGCGAAATCCCTGGCAGTCCTGCGTTAGTTCCACCTTGCGGTGCCGCCATCGGCCGATGGCACCTTCGCCGTCCCAGACAAGTACTCGGGGCACTGCGCCGAGCCCGACGATCAGGTGCCACCAGCCGGCGAACAGGTCTTCGGCGCCGCGGGTGGGAATCAACAAGGCAGAGAACCAGCGCGAATATCCGCAGGTCATCGTCAAGACCGGTAGTTTCGTCGCGGTCCGAACATGGCCGTGATCGATCGGCAGAGTGATCGGAGGGAACCAGAAGTCGCACTGAGCGATCTCGCCGGGAAGATACGTGGTTCGTGAAGCCGGGTCCGGCGGCAGATAGACCGGTCGAAATTCGGCGACCCTTGTGCTCAGGGTTCGGATTGAGCGGTCCCAGCCGATGCGTTCGGCGATCACCGTTGCGGGCATCGTCGGGAACTCGTGGAGCAACTCCCGAATGCGGGGTTCGACGACGTCGACGATCGAACCAGATTTGGCGCGTTGATATTTCGGTGGTCCGTCGGCGGCTAACGCCGAGCGGACGGTGTTGCGGGAAACTCCCATCAGGCGAGCGATTGCCTTGATCGGCAACCTTTCGCTTCGATGCTCGCCACGGCCCGCTGCAGCGCCGTGCGCAGCTCGGCAGGCGGCGCCGGGCCGTCCGCCTCCGCGCTCGCCGTCACCGCCGCCGCGACGTCCCGCAGCTTCGTGTTCGACAGCTGGGACGTCTCCCGCAGGATGTGCCACGCCTCGTCGGACGCGCAGCCGTGCGTGGCCATGAGGATGCCCCGCGCCTGGTCGATGACGGGGCGGGAGGCGATCGCCTGGCGCAGCTGCTCGACCTCCTCCTGGAGGACGTGCAGGCACTCCGCGCGTTCCAGGGCGACCGCGGAGACGGTGCGGACGGCCGGTGCCGCGGCGGGGGCCGGGCCGCTGGTGTCCAGGCCGGTCAGCGGGTCGGTCGTGTCCAGGCCCGCCAGCTCCAGGATCCGGCGCGGCTGGCCGTTCCAGTTCGTCGCCGTCACCGTCAGCGCCCGCTGCCGGCCGTGGTCGGCCAGCATGTCCAGGAACTGCAGACCCGCCGTGTCCATGAAGTGCACGCCCCCCATGTCCAGGTCCACCCGCGTGACGGTGGCCGGCAGGTCGGCCAGGGTTCTCGCCAGGATGTCCGCGCAACCGTGGACGAGCTCACCCCGCGGGGTGAGCTCGGCGCGGTCCGCGTCGACGCGGCCACGGATGACCAGGGTGTCCAGCCCTCCCGTGAGATGTGGTGATGCCGCTGAGGTCATGTCACCGCCTTGTCGGTCCTCGTCGGTCGTGTTCGTCTCGCCGGACTGCACGACGTCTCTCGCCCCCGTGACGTCGGTGTGAGCTGCGCCTGCCCGCCGTACGGCTTACTACACTCCTTTCCGGGGAATGAGCTCCTGCCGTACGGGTACGAGCGCTGTGGTCGGAAACGTGGGGAGAGGGCCTTGGAGACTCGGCATCAGCTCTCGGCGGCCGGCCCCGTGCCGGGCCTGGCGGTGTTCCCGCTGGCCGGGCAGCAGGGTGTCCGGGCGGCGGGGGAGGTCGTCCTGACGACGCGTGCGATCTGGGAAGGCGTACTGGAAGAGGCTGTTCGCGAAGGTGAGGACGTGTACTACCTGGAGCTGTCCGACGTGACGTTCGTCGACGTCGCGGGTGCCGGTGCGCTCGCGGCCGCCGCCGGGCAGCTCCGGGACGGCCGGCGGTTCGTGGTGCGCCGGCCGCCGGCGGCCCTGCGGCGGACCCTGGACCTGCTGTGGCCCGGACAGACGGGGATCGAGGTGTCGACGTCATGACCACCGCTGTCACCGAGCCCTTCGGACCCCTCGACCCCTTCGCCCACCCCGCGCTCTTCTACCGGGACGAGCAGGAGTACCTCGACGGCACCCTGCCCTTCGTGCGCGACGGCCTGGACGCCGGCGAGCCGGTCGCCGTCGCCGTGCCCGGCAAGAACCTCGCCCTGATCAGGGACGCGCTGGGGGACGCCGCCGAGGCCGTGCGGCTGCTGGACATGCGCGAGGCCGGACGCAACCCCGGCCGCATCATCCCGGGCGTGCTGCGCGCCTTCGCCGACGCCCAGCCCGCCGGCCGCCGGGTACGGATCATCGGCGAGCCCGTCTGGGCGGGCCGTTCCGACGCCGAGTACCCGGCCTGCGCCCAGCACGAGGCGCTGATCAACGCCGCCTTCCAGGGCCGGGCCGCGACGATCCTGTGCCCGTACGACGTGGTGCGGCTGCCCGAGCACATGGTGACCGACGCGTACGCCACCCACCCCACCGTCATCCACCCCGGCTCCCGGGCGGAGCAGGACAGCGCGGCGTACGCCCCCGAGGACGTGGTCGCCCGCTACAACGAGGCGCTGCCGCCCGTGCCGGAGGCGCTGATGTTCGCCTTCGACTCCGACTCCCTCTCCCACGCCCGGCACCTGGCCGTCGGGGAGGGCGCGCGGCTCGGCCTCGTCGGTGTGAAGCTCGACGACCTGGCCCTCGCCACGGCCGAGCTCACCACCAACAGCGTCGTGCACGGCGGCGGTTCGGGCGTGCTGCGGGTGTGGTCCGAGGACGGGTACGTGGTGTGCGAGGTCCAGGACGACGGGCACCTCACGGACGTCCTGGCCGGACGCCGCCCCGTGCCGCGCGACCAGCGCGGCGGGCGCGGGGTCCTGCTGGTCAACCTGATCGCCGACCTGGTGCGGGTGCACCGGGGCGACAGCGGGACGACCGTGCGCTGCTGGTTCGCCCGCTGACCCGGCGGCCGGCGCTCGGGTGACCGGCGTCGGCGTTCCGGCACTCGGTGTCGGCGACCGGCGTTCAGGCGCTCGGCGTCGGCGTTCAGGTACTCGGCGGTCGGCGGTCGGCGGTCGGCGTTCAGATACTCGGCGACCGGCGTTCAGGTACTCCGCGTCGGCGACCGGCGTTCAGGTACCCAGCGGGTCCAGCGCCAGCGGCGCGATCCTGCCCTCCAGCATCGCGCCGAGTCCCTGCACGGCGCACACGTCCGGGCGCTCGGCGATGTGCACCGGCATGCCGGTGGCCTGCCGCAGCATCTGGTCCAGGCCCGGCAGCAGGGCGCTGCCGCCGACCATCATGATCCCCCGGTCGGCCAGGTCGGCGACCAGGTCGGGCGGGCAGTCCCGCAGCACCTTGCCGATGCCGTCGAGGATCGCGGTGAGCGGCGTCTGGATGGCCACCCGGACGGCCGCGGTGTCGACCTGGACGGAGCGGGCCAGGCCCGTGGCGACGTCCCGGCCGTGGATCTCCGTGGAGGCCGGGCCCTGCGCGGTGAGGCCGTTGCCGGACAGGGCCAGCTGCAACGGCCGTACCGACTGGCTCGGCAGCATCAGCTCGTGCTCGTGACGCAGGTGCTGCACGATCGCGTGGTCGACGGCCTCGCCGCCCACCGGGATCCGCTCGGCGGTCACGATCGAGCCGAGGGACAGCACGGCCACCTGCGTGGCCGCCGCCCCGCACACCATGATCATCGTGGCCTCGGGCTGCTCCACGGGCAGCCCGCAGCCGACGGCCGCCGCGATGAGCGTGTCGACCAGTTCCACCCGGCGCGCCCCCAGCCCGACGAGCGTCTCGATCGCGGCGCGCTGGGCCAGCGGGTCGGCGTCGTGCGGGGTGCAGGCCGCGGCCCGCAGGATCGGCTTGCGCCGCAGAGCGCGGCGCATCTTGTCGCCGAGCAGGTGCCGCAGCATGCGCTGCGCCATCTCGATGTCGACGACGGTGCCGCCGGAGACCGGCCGGACCACCCGGATGTAGTGCGGGGTGCGGCCCGTCATCTTCTCGGCGAGCTCACCGACCGCGATCAGCGCGCCGGTGCGGGTGTTCACGGCGGCGGCGGACGGCTGGTCGACGACGAGACCCGCACCCTTGACGTAGACGCGTGTGCGGGCCGCCCCCAGGTCGACGGCGAAGTGGCAGCGGCGCAACTGCTCCAGACTGGTGGTCATGGCAGGTCCTCCCGAGAGCACAGACCGTGGGGGGCCGCCCGGGTGGCGGGCCTCGCAGACGTGGGTCCGCCGGGTGGCGGGCCCTCCTTCGCATCGTGCGCGGGAGGGGACCGGGCCGCCTTTCCTGGGGGGCCGGGCGGGGCGCCGCCGAACGGGGGGTTCGAGGGGCGGGGGACGTCACTGTCGTCGCATCCTGCCCGCCCGCAGCCGCCGGTCGGCGAGCTCGGCCTCACCACGGAACGTCGGCACCGGGCGCCCCGAAGGAGCGGCCCCCTCCGGCCCGGGCGGTGTCGGCCCTTCAGGTCCGGGTGCGCCAACGCCGTCACGGAACGCGGGCTTGCGCCGTTCTCACCCTCCGACGGTCCCCCGGATCACTCCCAGTTCCACCAGGTCCTGCGGCCGGATGCGCAGCTGGTCAGCCGTCGACTCCACCTCCCGAGGGGGCCGTTTGAGGATGGCCGCCGCGAGTTCCGGCGCGATCACGGAGAAGTAGCTGTCGGGGGTGGCCCAGGTGTTGCCGGGGGCCGCCAGGGCCAGCGCGCCGCCGGAGCCGCCCTCGCCGATCACCAGCGTGGTCACCGGGGTGCGGGCGCCCGCGACCACCCCGAACAGGTCGGCGATCGCCGCGCCCACGCCCTGCCGCTCCGCCTCCGCGTCGTTGGCCGCGCCCGGGGTGTCCACCAGCGTCAGCACCGGGATGCCGAGCCGGTCGGCGAGGCGGACCAGCCGGGCGGCGGTGCGATAGCCGGCGGGGCGGGTCGCGGTCCCGGTCTGCGCGGCGTACGCGACCGTACGGCCCTCGTGCGTGCCGAAGCCGCACAGCATGCCGTCCGGGTCCGTGCCGCAGCAGCGGTCGCCGCTGATCGCGACCCGGTCGGTGAAGTAGGCGTCCAGGTAGGCGGCGGCCCGCGGCCGTCGGGGCGAACGGGCGCGGCGCACGGCGTCCCAGCCCGTGGTGGGCAGGACCGAGGACCCGCCGAGCGGTTCGGGCGTCGGGGCGGGCGTGGTGGACGGGCACGTCAGCAGCCGCAGCCACCGCCCCAGCGTCTCGCGCAGCTCCTCCGGTCGTACGACCGCGTCCGCCGCGCCCGCCGCGACCTGTGCCTCCGCCGTGTACGCCGCCGGGTCCGCGTCCGCCGGCCGCACCCGGGAGCCGGCGAATCCCACCTGGGCGCCGGGCAGCGCGAGCGTCACGTCGGCGCCCGCACCCAGGGTGGCCCAGCCGCCCCCGGTCGTCGGGTCGCGCAGGATCGCGACCTGCGCGAGGGAGGCCTCCCGCGTGAGCGCCGACTGGCGGGCCACCCGCTGGAGCTGGGTCAGCGCGAGCATGCCCTCCTGCATGCGGCTGCCGCCCGTCGCCACCAGCGGCACCACCGGGAAGCGGCGTTCACGGGCGTACGCGTACGCCGCCTCCAGCCGGTCGCCGGTGCGCTCGCCCAGGGAGCCGCCGAGGAAGCCGAACTCGAACGCGATCAGCACGGCCCGGGTGCCGTCCACGCGGGCGGTGCCGCAGACCACGGACTCCTGCTCGCCGGTGCGCTCGGCGGCACGGGCGCGGGAGGCGTCGTAGCCCGGCCAGGCGAGCGGGCCGTCGGGCCTGGAGTTACCCGGCGGGGCGGGGAGTTCGGCGAAGGTGGCGTCGTCGGCGAGGGCGGTGACGACCGCGCGGGCGGAGCGGAGCTCAGCCATGGGCCAGCGCCCGCTTCATGATCTTCCCCATGTCGTTGCGGGGCAGCGCGTCGAGATGGCGTACCACCCGGGGCCGCTTGTGCGGCGCGAGCCGCCGCGCCACGTGCTCCGCCAACTCCTCCAGCGCGGGCGGTGCTTGGGGATCCGCCGGCACGATCCACGCCACGATCCGCTCGCCCAGGTCTGCGTCCGGCTCCCCGGTGACGGCCGCCTCCCGCACCCCGGGGTGTTCCAGGAGCGCGTTCTCGATCTCGCCCGCCCCGATCTTGTAACCGCCGCTCTTGATCAGATCGGTGGCCTTGCGGCCGACGATCCGGACGTAGCCGTCGGGATCGCGCACCGCCATGTCGCCGGTGCGGAAGAAGCCGTCGGCGGTGAATGCGGCGGCGGTGGCGTCGGGGCGGTTGAGGTACTCGGTGAACAGGTTGGGTCCGCGCACCTGGATCTCGCCCACCGTCTCCCCGTCGTACGCGGTGACCTCCGAGCCGTCCTCCTCGACCAGCCGCAGCTCCACACCCGGCAGGGGTACGCCGACCGTGCCCGGGCGGGCCTCGCCGTCGGCGCGGACGCTGGTGTTCATCAGCGTCTCCGTCATGCCGTAGCGCTCGATCACCCGCCGTCCGGTCGCGGTCGCGATCCGGCCGTGGTCGTGCACCGGCAGCGCGGCGGAACCGGAGACCAGCAGCCGCGCCCCGGTCAGTGCCTTCACCAGTTCCGGGTCGCTCGTCACGGCCTCCGCGACGCGGTGGTACATCGTCGGCACGCCGAACAGCATGGTCGCGCCGGCGTTCAGCTCGCGGGCGACGCCCTGGGTGGTGAAGCGGCCCAGGTGGCACACCGACCCGCCGCGCCGGAGCGGGCCGAGGGTGCCCAGGACCAGGCCGTGCACATGGAACAGCGGCAGTCCGTGGACGAGCACGTCGTCGCCGGTCCACTGCCAGGCGTCCGCCAGGGCGTCCAGGGTGCTCGCGAGGGCCCGGCGAGGGAGGACGGCGCCCTTGGGCGGGCCGGTGGTGCCGGAGGTGTAGACGATCAGGGCCGGGGCGTTCTCGCCGGCGTGCTCCTCCGGGGTGGGGCCGGAGCCGTGGACGTCGACGTCGAGGCGGGGCAGGTCCCGTACAGGAGGTGGGAGTTGGTCGTCGGGCGCCGTGAGCACCAGGTCGGGGGCACTGTCGGACAGGATGTGCCCGAGCTCCTTCTCACCGGACTTGGGGTTGAGCGGCACGGCGGGCACTCCGGCCAGCAGCGCGGCGACGACGGCGACGGCCGTCTCCATCGTGGGCGTCGCCCAGACGGCGACCCGGCGCGCGTCCCCGACGCGTTCCGCCGTCGCGCCGGCCGCGGCGGCGAGCTCGCCGTAGGTCAGGGAGCGCTCGCCGAAGCGCAGGGCGGGCCTGTCGGCAGGGCCGCCGGTCAGGGCGGGGAAAAGGGAGGTCACGCGTCACATCTCCTCAGCTGTTCGCCTGTTCACGGGTGCCGGCCCGGCTGTCCCCAGCCGGGCACGACCATCACCAGTCAGGCCGCCGCCGGGACGACCGCGACCACGATTCCTCCGTACACCATCGGCCGCCGGAAGAAACGTGCGCGGTCGACGTCCGGTGCGGCGGCGAGGACGAGTGCGCGAGAGTGGGCACACGGCCTAGGCGCCCGCGCCGACCGCGGCCTCCACCACGTCCGCCACCACACAACTGACGTTGTCCGGGCCGCCCGCCGCGTTCGCCGCCTCGACCAGGGCCCTGACCGTCTCGTCGGGGGAGGCCGGCGAGGCGAGGAGCTGCCGGACGCGGGTGTCGGGGACGACGCCCGACAGGCCGTCGGAGCACAGCAGGTAGCGGTCGCCGGGGCGGGTGTCGTGCAGGCGGAGGTCCGGGGCCGCGCTGGACCCGCCTCCGGTCAGGGCCTTCAGGAGCAGGGCCCGCTCGGGGTGCGAGGCCGCCTCCTCGGGCGTCAGCCGGCCCTCGTCGACCATCGACTGGACCATCGTGTGGTCGTGGGTGATGCGGAACAGTTCACCGTCGCGCAGCAGATAGGCGCGGGAGTCGCCGATGTGCACCAGCGCCAGCCGCGAGCCCGTCCACAGCAGGGCCGTCAGGGTCGTGCCGATGTCGTCGGAGCCGCCGGCGACGTCCCGCACGGCCTGTTCGGCGCCCCGTACCGCGTCCTCCAGGATGTCGAGGACACCACCGGCGGGGACCTCGTCGGTGTCCAGGAAGCGCAGCGCCTCCACGGCGGCACTGCTCGCGGGTGCGCCCGCCGGTCCGAAGCCGTCGGCCACGGCGAGCAGCCGGGTGCCCGCGTAGGCGGTGTCCTGGTTGGCGGGGCGCACGCGGCCGGTGTCCGAGTGGGCGGAGTAGCGCAGTTCCAGCATGGCGGTGTCCTTCCCGGGCCCGTCCGGGCCCGTCGTCAGGTGATCGACCAGGAACGCGGCGAGGTCGCGCCGGACCGCCGTCTCCGCCTCGATGCGCGCCCAGTAGGCGCGGATCTCGCGGGCGGCGGCCGACGGATCGCGGTCGTGCAGGAGGCACACCCGGCGGATCTCGGCCAGCGGCATGCCCAGCCGCCGCAGCCACGCCACCAGCCGGGCCTGCTCCAGCTGTGCGGCCGCGTAGTACCGGTATCCGGTGTCCGGGTCCACGCGGGCGGGCCGCAGCAGGTCCAGCTCGTCGTACAGGCGCAGTGCCTTCGGCGAGAGCCGGCTCGCCTTCGCGAACGCGCCGATCGTGATCATGGCCATACGTCCCCCTCGCGGTCCTCGCGTCCTGCGTGCTCGTCCGTTCCGCCACCGATGCTGGGGCTTCACCGAAGGTGAAGGTCAAATGGGGTGTCGCGGTTCCGGGCGGGATTGTTAGCCTGCGACGGACATCGAGTCGATCGTCCGTACGAGGAGGGAGTCGCCGTGGCCGGCACCCCGCGCATCGCCGTCGTCACCTACGACCCCCGCGGCGAGCAGCACAAGGACCGGGACCTGCCGGTGCTGGTGGACGCGCTGCGGGAAGCCGGGGCCGATGCCGTGGCCGTCCCCTGGGACGACCCGGGCACGGACTGGTCCGCCTTCGATCTCGCCCTCCTCCGCTCCACGTGGGACTACAGCTGACGCGCCGGGGAGTTCACGGCGTGGGCCGAGCGGTGCGCGAAGGCGACCCGGCTGGCCAACCCGGTCGGTGTCGTGAAGTGGAACGCCGACAAGCGCTACCTCGGGCAGCTCGCCGAGGCCGGAGTGCCCGCCGTGCCCACCCGGTACTTCGCGCCCGGCGACCCCGTCGCCCTGCCCGCCGACCGCGAGTACGTCGTGAAGCCCGCCTCCGGGGCCGGTGCCCGGTACGCCGCCCGCTATCCGGCCGGGGAACGGGAGGCCGCCGTACGGCAGATCGAGCGCATGCACGCCGAGGGGTTCACCGTCATGGTGCAGCCCTACCTGAGCGGTATCGACACGCACGGCGAGCGGGCCCTGCAGTTCTTCGGCGGGCGCCTGCTGCACGCCGGCGTCAAGGGCGCCGTGCTCGCGCCGGGCACGCCGTACGACGCCGACAAGGTCGCCCACCCCGACCTCCGCCCCTGGGAGCCGACCGTGGCCGAACTGGCCGTCGCCGAGCGGGCGCTGGCCGCCGTACCCGGGGACGCGGAGCTGCTGTACGCGCGCGTGGACCTCGTCACCGGGCCGGACGGCGAGCCGTGCGTGATGGAGCTGGAGCTGATCGAGCCGAACCTGTTCCTGGATCTGCACCCGGGCTCTCTGCCGAGGGTCGTGCAGGCGGTGCTGGCCGCCGCCGGCTGAGCACGGTGCGCGGGGCGTACGTCCCCTGATGTGGCTTTTGGTGTACTGGTAGGGCCATGCCCTCCGAGCGACAGTCCTGGGCACCGCTGCTGGCGGTGTGCGCCGGGTACTTCATGGTGATCCTGGACGTGACGGTCATCAACGTCGCCGTGCCGGTGATCGGGCGGGAGCTGTCGGCCTCGCTCACCGGCATCCAGTGGATCACCGACGGGTACACGCTGGTCTTCGCCGGGTTCCTGCTGACGGGCGGGGCGCTGGGGGACCGGCTGGGCAACCGGCGGGTCTTCTGCTGGGGCGTGGCGGTGTTCACCGCGTCCTCGGCGGCCTGCGCGCTCGCGCCCGGTGCGTCCTTCCTGGTGGTGGCCAGACTGGTGGAGGGGCTCGGTGCGGCGCTGATCGTGCCGGGGTCGCTGGCCCTGCTCCAGCAGTCGTATCAGCGGCCGGACGCCCGCTCGCGGGCCTTCGGGCTGTGGGGTTCGATGGCGGGCATCGCGGCCTCGGCCGGGCCGCTGCTGGGCGGGCTGCTCGTCTCCACGGTGGGCTGGCGCTGGGTGTTCCTCATCAACCTGCCCGTCGGCGCGGCCTGCCTGGCGCTGACCCTGCGGCACGTGGCCCGCTCCCCCCGGCGCGCCGACCGGGCCCTGGACTGGCCGGCGCAGGTCGCGGTCGTCGCCGCGGTGGCCCTGCTGACCGCGGCCCTCAACGAGGCCGGGCGGCGCGGCTGGTCCGACCCGGCCGTCCTCGCCGGGCTCGGTCTGGCCGTCCTGGCCGCCGCGGCCTTCGCCCTGCGCGAGCGGCTGGCCCGGTCCCCGGCCCTTCCGCTGGGCCTGCTGCGCTCACGCACCATGAGCGGCGGGGCCGTCATCGGCCTGCTGTTCAACTTCGGCTTCTACGGCATGGTGTTCACCGCCAGCCTGGAGTTCCAGCACCAGCGCGGCTACAGCGCCCTCGGCACCGGTCTCGCGCTGTTCCCGGCGGTGGCGATGACCATGTTCGCCTCGGTCCTGTCCGGCCGGCTGTCCCGTCGTACCGGCGACCGCCCCCTGGTCGTCTCGGGCATGCTCCTGGCCGCGCTGGGGCTGGCCGGCTGGGCCGCGGCGGGCTCCGACCCCGCCTACGGGCTCCTGGTGCTCCCGATGATGGCGGCCGGCTTCGGCACGTCCTTCGCCCTCACCGGCTCGACCGCCACCGTCATGGGCGCCGCGCCCCCGGCCTACTCGGGAGCCGCCTCCGCCCTGTTCAACACCACCCGCCAGGTCGGCAGCGCCACCGGCGTCGCGCTCGGCGGCAGCCTGCTCGCCTCGGCCGCGAACTACGGGGCCGGGATCCGGACAAGCATGGGCATCGGAGCCCTGGCCTATGTGACGGCGGCGGTCCTCGCCTGGCGCTGCGTACCGGCGAGGACCCACCGCGCGGACCCGGCCTAGGGCCTGTCGTTTGGATCAGCCCACAGACGCGGGGCCTGGCACGCGCATCTGCGGCGTTGTCGTCGGTCACCGACGCTCCGCGTCGACT
>NZ_JBEOXI010000262.1:0-10960 GCF_040296465.1 Streptomyces sp. NPDC002130 | reverse complement strand
TTTTTATATTTTTCTCCAAACATCCGCTTCGACCTCCCTGTCGTCCGCCCCAGGGGCGCGGGGAACTGCGCGAACGGCCCCGACGGCGCCGCACCCGCCGACGAAGAGGAAGCCTCCGCCTCGTACCGCGCCACCAGTTCCTGCCCCTTCTCCAGCACCCCCTCCGGCAGCCGTACAGTCCCCGAAGCCGCCGTGACAAGGTCGACCCGCGCCCCGATCTCCCCGGCGAATTCCGCGAGGCGCCCCGCATCCGCGGGGGACCGCATGTCCACCAGCGCCACCACGACGTACCGTCGCCGCGGATACCGCCCATGAAGATCACGGACAGTGTTCAGCACCGTGTTGCCCGTGGAGAACTCGTCGTCGACCAGGACCAGCGGCCCGTCGCCGGCGAGCAGCCGGGGGTCCTCCGGCAGCAGCAGGTGCGAGGTCGCGTGGGAGTGGGACTCCTCGAAACCGCCGGCCGGGTCGAGACCGGCGATCGGGCGGCGGGTGGAGTGCAGGTAGGGGGCGAGGCCCAGCCCGTCGGCGACACAGTGGCCGAGGCCGGTCGCGGTCTCGGCGTAGCCGAGGACGACGGCCCTGCGGGCCTCGTCGTCGCCCAGCAGCTCACGCACCCGGCGGCCGAGCTCCCAGCCGTAGCCGTACACGACGGACGGCGACTGCGGCACATGCTTGCCCAGCACGTTCGACACGAGCAGGTGGGCCCGCTTGGGGTTGCGGCGCAGCGCCAGCCCCAGCAGGCCGGTCAGCCCGTCGTCGCCGACGAGCTCGACGCCGAGCCGCTCGGCGACCCAGTCGCCGGACCAGACGCCGCCGGCCGTGTCGCGCACCTCGGGGTGCTCCCCCTCGTTCACTGCCTTCTCCATGAACCCTTCGAATTCCTCGGAAGCCGTACGGTCAGCCGGGCAGGCCGGCGGCCAGCAGTTCCACGAAGCCGATGTCCTGGTTCGCCACGCCGAAAACCTCGGCACGCAGCAGGGTCCGCTCGGCCCAGGCCCGGTGCGGCTTCACCTCGTTCATCTTGTTCGTGTACGCCGATCTCAGCACACCCCCGCCGCCGCGCTCGGGGCGCAGGATGTCCTGGGCGTCCGAGAACTCCTCGTGGCTGACGACCGACAGGGCGTGCACCGGCAGCACGTGCGAGGGGTGGATGCAGGTCTTGCCCAGCAGCCCGTTGGCGTGGTCCAGGGAGATCTCCCTCAGCAAGCCGTCCATGGCGTGCTCGATCAGCTTCTCGCGCAGTTCCGCGGCCTGCACCTCCAGGAAGGGGCTCTGCCGCAGCAGCGGCTTGAACATGCGCTCCTGGACCCGGAAGTACTCCCACACCGGCCCCGTGACGGTGAAGCCGGTGCCGTCGGCGCGGCCCAGCATGTTCACCACGTCGGCGATCACGGAGGCGACGATCTGCACGTCGTAGGCCGTCATGTCGGGGCCCCTGCGCAGTCCGTAGGAGGAGCAGAAGTCCGTCACGCCGAGGCGCAGGGCGAGGACGCGGTCGCGGTACTTGTCGACCGCGCGGGAGATGCCCTCCAGGGTCTCCACCCGCGACTCCCGGTAGAGCAGCTCCGGGGACTCCAGCACGGGCATGGCGAAGAGCCGGCGGCCGCTCTCTCCCTCGGCGGTGGCCAGGGCCTCGAGGAAGGGGATGCCGCGTTCCTCGGTGAACTTGGGCAGCACGAATCCGGACAGCTGCCGGACGGCGGGACCGAGACGTCGTACCAGGTCGGGTATCTGCTCGGGGGCGCGGACCCGGATGAACAGCAGCGGCAGGTCGGCGTCCGGGAGGTCGTCGAGAGCCGTGAGCTGGCGGACCAGGTTCTCCTCGCCGGGGCCGACGTCCGCGTCGTCGATCGAGTCCTCCAGGCACAGCACCATCGAGACCACACCGCGTCCGGCCTGCTTGAGGACATCGTCGGCCAGGCGCGGCCGGGTGGCGGGGCTGTACAGCGTGGCGCCCAGGGCGACCGAGAGCAGCCGGGCCGGGGAGTCCGGGGTGAAGGCGCACGGCTCGCGGAAGAAGAGACGCTTCCGTACCTCAGGGGCGACGTGCCCGAAATGACGCATAAAACTCCCCCGTGGTGATGATGCGGCCTGCGAATCGATGAAAGGTGGCCGGTAATAGTACGTAGATGTCCATGTCACAGGTTCCCATGAGGCATGAATTTCAGGTAACGCGGGCAATCACAGCCAGTACCCGGCCATGACGACGGTAGTCCGCCACGGCCGTCGGCGCCGCTCGTGACCGCGGCCCCCCGCGTTGTCGTGAGCAGGACCGAGAAGGCAGGATGACCGCATGACGCACGCGATGCTGAAGGGGTCGAACGTCCCTCTGGAAGCCACCACGGTGCGGGCCGTGCTGCGCTGGACACCCGGGCAGGGGGTTCCGGACGTCGACGCCTCCGCGCTGCTCCTCGGCCCCGACGGTCGTGTGCGCTCCGACGAGGACTTCGTCTTCTACAACCAGCCCCGGCACCCGGCCGGGAAGGTGTGGCGACTCGGCAAGAAGCGGGACGCCGAGGGCCTGACCGACACGATCCAGACAGACCTCACCGGTGTCGAGTCGGAGGTCAGCCGGATTCTGCTGGTCGCATCGGCGGACGGCGTGACGTTCGACCGCGTACAGGCCCTGCGCATTCTGCTGTACGACGCAGCGGGCACCGGCGCCGAGGCGCTGGCGTACTTCGACGTCAAGCCGGAGACGGGCGAGGAGACCGCGCTGATCTGCGGCGAGCTGTACCGCCGCGGGGAGGGCTGGAAGTTCCGGGCGCTGGGCGAGGGCTACTCGAACGGGCTGAAGGGGCTCGCGACCGACTTCGGCATCTCGGTGGACGAGTCGGAGGCCCTGGAGGAGTCGACGACGACGGTCCCCGCGCCCCCCACGACGAACACGCCCGCGCAGCCGACGACCGGCGGCCCCTCGCAGCAGACCCCCGAGGTCTCCCTGCCGCTGCCCCCGGAGCAGCCGAACACGGTGCCCACGCAGCCCGGCTACGGGTATCCGCAGCAGCCGCCGACCACGCAGCCGGCCTACGGCTACCCGCAGCCCACGAGCCGACCCGCGTACGGCTACCCCCAGGCACCGGCCACGGCGGGCGCAGCGGGGGGCCAGACCGGCTACGGCTACCCGCCGGCGGCCACCACGGCCCCCGACCCGGACTTCCGCCTGCCTCCTCAGGGCCCGCAGTTCATCGGCCGCTAGCCGGACCCTGCCCCGGCGTTGGACGGGGGCTCCCCGGTCAGCGGTCGACCTTCGTCTTGTAACCCCGCCCCCACTGGAGCCCCCACCCGTACAGCCGGTCCAGCTCGGCCTGGAAGCCGTAGACGAACTTCGCCTCGCGGCGGACGATGATCTCGTTCTTCACCTTCTCGATCATGACGACGGCGCAGGAGCGGGCCTGCGGCTGGCGTTCGTCGAGATGGATCTCGATGCGGGGGCCGTTGCTCGGGTAGAGGGTGACGATGGCGTGGGCGCGGTCGAAGGCGGGCGTCTGGTCGTAGATGTAGACGAACACCAGCAGCCGCTTGATGCTGTCACGGTGGTCGAGGTTGATGTACATCGTCTCGCCGGACCCGGAGCCGAACCGGTCGTCGCCGCTGAGCTTGACGTACGGCGGGGCGTTGACGTCGCCGTAGTAGCCGCCGAGGGGCTGGACGACGCCCTTGCTGCCGTCCTGGAGTTCGTAGAGGCAGCCGAGGTCGAGGTCGACGTTGACCATGCTCTGGCTGTGGCCGACGACCTCGGGGGGCTTGAGGGCCCGGAAGGGATGGCGCAGCAGGCTCTCGCGCTGGTTCCCGCCGATGTCGGAGGTGCGCATCCGCCAGCTGAGGTTGACGCGCAGATGGCCGCTGGCGGCGTCCTGCTTGGTGAGTGATATCTGCGCGCGCCGTTTGGTCAGCTCGATCGCGTTCGTCGCCGCGTGGCCCGAGTCGAACTGCACATCGCCACGCCGGAGTCCGTCGAACAGGCCCATTCCGCCCCCACGTTCACTTGGAGGCCGCAGGTCACCGCCGTACCCACGGCCCATGAAGACCGGCGGGGCGGCCGCCGAGGAGTCCTCGGTGGCCGCCCCGCACAGAGCGTTCCTCGCTCGGAGGGGTGTCACACCCCGGACGAGACCTCAGTCTTCTCGCCCGAGCCGGCATTTCCCTCGGCCGCCGCGAGCGCCTTGTTGCGGCGGACCGAGGACCAGAAGGAGGCGGCGATCAGGACGACGCCGATGAGGCCGGTGATGATCTCGTTGATCTCGTACCGGATGGTGACGAGCAGGATCGCGGCGAGCGCGCCGATGGCGTAGTGCGCGCCGTGCTCCAGGTAGACGTAGTCGTCGAGGGTGCCCTGGCGGACCAGGTAGACCGTGAGCGACCGGACGTACATGGCGCCGATGCCGAGGCCGAGGGCCATCAGGACGATGTCGTTGGTGATGGCGAAGGCGCCGATCACGCCGTCGAAGGAGAAGGACGCGTCCAGGACCTCGAGGTAGAGGAACATGAAGAACGCGGCCTTGCCGGCCACGACGACCGCGGAGCGCGGCTTGCCGGCGCGGACCGCCTCTTCCTCCTGCTCGTGCTCGCGTTCCTCCTCCTCTTCGAGCTTGTCCTCGAAGTAACCGGAGAGGCCGCCCACGATCATGTAGGTGATCAGGCCCGCGATGCCGGAGAGCAGAACGGTCTCCGCCTTGTCGACGTGGGTGCCGCCGTGCTGGTGGGCGTGGGTCGCGAAGGTCATCGCCGAGATCAGCAGGACGATCAGAGCGATGCAGACCGACAGCATGTCGACCTTGCCGAGCTTGGCCAGCGGGCGCTCCAGCCAGCCGAGCCACTTGATGTCCCGGTCCTCGAAGATGAAGTCGAGGAAGATCATCAGCAGGAACATGCCACCGAACGCGGCGATCGCCGGGTGCGCGTCGGTGACCAGCTGCTGGTACTGGTCCTTGTCGGTGAGCGCGAGATCGACGGCCTCGATCGGCCCGAGCTGTGCGCTGATCGCGACGATCACGACCGGGAAGATCAGCCGCATGCCGAAGACGGCGATCAGAATGCCGATCGTGAGGAAGATCTTCTGCCAGAAGGCACTCATCTTCTTCAGGATTCCGGCGTTGACCACCGCATTGTCGAAGGACAGCGAGATCTCGAGGACGGACAGGATCGCAACGACACCGAACGCGGTCCACCCTCCGTAGAAGACCGCTGCGACCAGGCCGAGCGCGGTGACCGCGAACGACCACCCGAAGGTTTTCAGAACCACTGGCTACCCAATCGTGTGTGTACGGGGCTCCCCCGCGCCGTACCCGGCTTTACGAACTTTTGAAGCCGAAGTCTAGTCGTCCCCCCTCAGCACCCCAGTGGGCCCCGGTTTTTGCTCATAACGCGCTATGAGACGTTGACCCCGAAGTCCAGCGCGATGCCGCGCAGGCCCGACGCGTACCCCTGCCCGACGGCCCTGAACTTCCATTCGCCCTGATAGCGATAGAGCTCGCCGAAGATCATCGCGGTCTCCGTGGAGGCGTCCTCGCTGAGGTCGTAGCGGGCGAGCTCCTGGCCGTCGGCCTGGTTGACCACGCGGATGAAGGCGTTGCTGACCTGGCCGAAGGCCTGGCCGCGCTCGTCGGCCAAGTGGATGGAGACGGGGAACACGATCTTGTCGCACCCCGGCGGCACCTTGGAGAGGTCGATCAGGAGCGACTCGTCGTCGCCGTCGCCCTCACCGGTGAGGTTGTCGCCGGTGTGCTCGACCGAGCCGTCCGGGCTCTTGAGCTGGTTGTAGAAGACGAACCACTCGTCCCCGAGCACGCGCCCGTTGCTGCACATCAGGGCGCTGGCGTCGAGGTCGAAGGGCGCTCCGGTGGTGGAGCGCGCGTCCCAGCCGAGCCCGACCAGCACCTGAGTGAGGTTGGGTGCGGCCTTGGACAGGGAGACATTGCCCCCCTTGGCGAGCGTGACGCCCATGTTGCTGTCCCTCCCCTTGGGGCCACAGGCCCGGTGGTGTCACTGAGGTGGTCCTGCACGTCCGGCGCCGCACGTAAACCGTGCGGCGCCGGACAAGAAGACCTTCGGGCCCTGTCGCCAGGGCCCTGGTGGTGGTTCAGACGTTCACGCCGAAGTCCTGCGCGATGCCGCGCAGGCCCGAGGCGTAGCCCTGGCCGATGGCGCGGAACTTCCACTCCGCGCCGTGCCGGTAGAGCTCACCGAAGACCATGGCGGTCTCGGTGGAGGCGTCCTCGCTCAGGTCGTACCGGGCGATCTCGGCGCCGCCCGCCTGGTTCACGACGCGGATGAACGCGTTGCGCACCTGGCCGAAGGACTGCTGGCGGGTCTCGGCGTCGTAGATCGAGACCGGGAAGACGATCTTTTCCACGTCGGCCGGGACGGTGGCGAGGTTGACCTTGATCTGCTCGTCGTCGCCCTCGCCCTCACCGGTGAGGTTGTCACCGGTGTGCTCCACGGAGCCGTCCGGGGTCTTGAGGTTGTTGAAGAAGATGAAGTGCTGGTCGTTGCCGACCTTGCCGGAGTTGTTCAGCAGCAGCGCGCTGGCGTCCAGGTCGAAGTCCGTGCCGGTCGTGGTGCGGACGTCCCACCCCAGACCGATGATGACCGCGGTCAGGCCCGGCGCCTCCTTGGTCAGCGATACGTTGCCGCCCTTGCTGAGGCTGACTCCCACGAGTCCTCCATTGGTGTCCAGGGGCGGGAAGCCCCGTTGTGCTCGGATGTCGGATCAACGAGTCGATCCTAGTGACGGGTTCCCGCCCCACCCAGGCCCTGAAGCAGGGAATTCAGCGGGTGTCGGGCGCATGCCGCCCGACCGGGTCACAGGGAGTCGAGCGCCTTCACGTAGTCGTTCAGGTCGCGCGCGTCCGGCAGGCCGTTGACGACGGTCCACCGCACCACGCCCTCCTTGTCGATGACGAAGGTGCCGCGCACCGCGCAGCCCTTGTCCTCGTCGAAGACGCCGTAGGCCCGCGAGACGTTGCCGTGCGGCCAGAAGTCGGACAGCAGCGGGTACTCCAGGCCCTCCTGCTCGGCGAAGACGCGCAGGGTGTGGATGGAGTCGTTGGAGACGGCGAGCAGCTCGGTGTCGCGGTCGGAGAACTGCGGCAGGTTGTCGCGCAGCTCGCACAGCTCGCCGGTGCACACGCCGGTGAAGGCGAAGGGGTAGAAGAGCAGCACCACGTTCTTGCGGCCCCGGAAGTCGGACAGCCGCACGGCGCTGCCGTGGTTGTCCTTGAGCTCGAAGTCGGGGGCCTTCTCGCCGACCTGGATCGCCATCGCTGTGGGTGTCCCTTCGTGGGGCTTTTCGGGTGGGACCACCCTACGCAGGCACCGGCACAGGCCGAGGGGCGGGCCGACAGACGCCGGCCCGCCCCGCCGTACGACTAACGCTTGGACTTGGCGGCCTTGGGCGTCGCCAGCCGGCTGCCGCTCCAGTCCTTGCCGACGCTGACGCTCTTGGACGCCGTCAGACCCGCCGTGGTGGCGGCTTCCGAGATGTCGCTCGGCTCCACGTACCCCGAACGGCCGGTCTTCGGCGTCAGGAGCAGGATCGCGCCGCCCTCCTCGATGTACGTGGTGGCATCCACCAGCGCATCCGTCAGGTCGCCGTCGTCGTCACGGAACCACAGCACAACGGCATCGGCCACGTCGTCGTAGTCCTCGTCCACCAGGTCGGCCTCGATGATGCCCTCGATGGCCTTGCGGAGCTCCTGGTCCACGTCGTCGTCGTAGCCGATCTCCTGGACCACCTGCCCGGGCTGGAACCCCAGCCTGGCGGCAGGGTTCGTCCGCTCCTCCGCGTGGTCCGCGGTCGCGCTCACGGGTTGCCTCCTGATCATGTCTTGGGAATAACTCAGCCACGCGCGTGCGCGAAGCATTGGCCGTAGTCCACACGGGCGGGGCGGATCGCGCAAGTACCCGGCCGTTCAGACCGCCGAAACGGTGACGATCCTGGCGGTGTCACCGCAACTCCAGGCACACCATCATGGTCCCAGGTGACACACACCACACCTTTCTGCCCCGTTTGGGCGTTTGGGAATCGTCTGTGGGTACGAGACTCGAAGGTATTCGCCCCATACGTCACGGAGTCGATCTCACGTCTGGGTTACCGCTCGGTAGAGATGACGTTTCCCGGCCCTGAGGTGGACCATGGACAGCGGCGCGCCCCCCCAGCGACGACGCCCCGGCGACGACAGCGAAACAGCGGCCCTCGCAGGCCCTCTGACAGGTAAGGAACAGCGTGGCTTCCGCATCCGATCGCAACCCGATCATCATTGGCGGCCTTCCGAGTCAGGTTCCTGACTTCGATCCCGAAGAGACCCAGGAATGGCTCGACTCCCTCGACGCCGCCGTCGACGAACGCGGCCGGGAGCGGGCCCGCTACCTGATGCTGCGACTGATCGAGCGGGCCCGCGAAAAGCGTGTGGCCGTGCCCGAGATGCGCAGCACGGACTACGTGAACACCATCCCGACCAAGAGCGAGCCGTTCTTCCCGGGCAACGAGGACATCGAGCGCAAGGTCCTCAACGCCACCCGCTGGAACGCCGCCGTGATGGTCTCCCGGGCCCAGCGCCCGGGCATCGGCGTCGGCGGCCACATCGCCACGTTCGCGTCCTCCGCCTCCCTCTACGACGTCGGCTTCAACCACTTCTTCCGTGGCAAGGACGACGGCCTGGGCGGTGACCAGGTCTTCTTCCAGGGGCACGCCTCGCCGGGCATCTACGCCCGCGCGTTCCTGCTGGACCGGCTCAGCGAGCAGCACCTGGACGGATTCCGCCAGGAGAAGTCGAAGGCGCCGTACGCGCTGTCGTCGTACCCGCACCCGCGGTCGATGCCGGACTTCTGGGAGTTCCCGACGGTGTCGATGGGCCTCGGCCCGATCGGCGCGATCTACCAGGCACGCATGAACCGCTACATGGAGGCGCGCGGGATCGCGGACACCTCCAAGTCGCAGGTCTGGGCGTTCCTCGGCGACGGCGAGATGGACGAGCCTGAGTCGCTGGGGCAGCTGTCCATCGCCGCACGCGAGGGCCTGGACAACCTCACCTTCGTCGTCAACTGCAACCTCCAGCGCCTGGACGGCCCGGTGCGCGGCAACGGCAAGATCATCCAGGAGCTGGAGTCGATCTTCCGCGGGGCCGGCTGGAACGTGATCAAGCTGGTCTGGGACCGCAGCTGGGACCCGCTGCTCGCCCAGGACCGCGACGGCGTGCTGGTCAACAAGATGAACACCACGCCGGACGGGCAGTTCCAGACGTACGCCACGGAGACCGGCGCGTACATCCGCGACCACTTCTTCGGTGACGACCACCGGCTGCGGGCGATGGTCGAGGGCATGACCGACGACCAGATCCTGCACCTGGGCCGCGGCGGTCACGACCACAAGAAGATCTTCGCGGCGTACAAGGCGGCCGCGGAACACAAGGGCCAGCCGACGGTGATCCTCGCCAAGACGATCAAGGGCTGGACGCTCGGCCCGAACTTCGAGGGCCGCAACGCCACGCACCAGATGAAGAAGCTGACGGTCGACGACCTCAAGCGCTTCCGCGACCGTCTGCACCTGCCGATCCCGGACAAGGAGCTGGAGTCCGGCGTGCCGCCGTACTACCACCCGGGCCGGGACTCGGAGGAGATCCAGTACATGCACGACCGCCGCAAGAGTCTCGGCGGGTACGTCCCCACGCGCGTGGTGCGCTCCAAGCCGCTGGCGCTGCCCGAGGACAAGACGTACGCGACCGTGAAGAAGGGCTCGGGTCAGCAGTCCATCGCGACGACGATGGCCTTCGTCCGGCTCCTGAAGGACCTCATGCGGGACAAGGAGATCGGCAAGCGGTTCGTGCTGATCGCGCCCGACGAGTACCGCACCTTCGGCATGGACTCGTTCTTCCCGAGTGCGAAGATCTACAACCCGCTCGGCCAGCAGTACGAGTCGGTCGACCGCGACCTGCTGCTCGCCTACAAGGAGGCGCCGAACGGCCAGATGCTGCACGACGGCATCTCCGAGGCGGGCTGCACGGCGTCGCTGATCGCCGCCGGCTCGGCCTACGCGACCCACGGCGAGCCGCTCATCCCGGTCTACGTCTTCTACTCGATGTTCGGTTTCCAGCGCACCGGCGACCAGTTCTGGCAGATGTCCGACCAGCTGGCGCGCGGTTTCGTCCTGGGCGCGACCGCGGGCCGTACAACCCTGACCGGTGAGGGCCTCCAGCACGCCGACGGCCACTCCCAGCTGCTGGCCTCGACGAACCCGGGCTGCGTCGCCTACGACCCGGCGTTCGGCTTCGAGATCGCCCACATCGTCAAGGACGGCCTGCGCCGGATGTACGGCGGCTCCGAGGAGCATCCGCACGGCGAGGACGTCTTCTACTACCTGACCGTCTACAACGAGCCCATCCAGCACCCGGCCGAGCCGGAGAACGTGGACGTCGACGGCATCCTCAAGGGCCTCTACCGGTTCAGCGAGGGCACGGCGGGCTCGATCCCGGCGCAGATCCTGGCGTCCGGTGTCGCGCTCCCCTGGGCGATCGAGGCGCAGCAGATCCTGGCCGAGGACTGGAACGTCAAGGCGGACGTCTGGTCGGCGACCTCCTGGAACGAGCTGCGGCGCGAGGCCGTGGCGTGCGAGGAGCACAACCTGCTGCACCCCGAGGAGGAGCAGCGGGTGCCGTACGTGACGCGCAAGCTCGCGGACGCGCAGGGGCCTGTCGTGGCCGTGTCCGACTGGATGCGGGCGGTTCCGGACCAGATCGCGCGCTGGGTGCCGCAGACGTACCAGTCGCTCGGCGCGGACGGCTTCGGCTTCGCCGACACGCGGGGCGCCGCCCGGCGGTTCTTCCACATCGACGCGCAGTCGATCGTGGTGGGCGTGCTGACCGAGCTGGCCCGTGAGGGCAGTAGCACGCTCAAGACCCGAAGCGGAGTGATCTAGCCATGGGCAGGTTGAAGCGGAGGTAAGACTTCGTGGAGGACC
>NZ_JBEOXI010000261.1:0-11051 GCF_040296465.1 Streptomyces sp. NPDC002130 | reverse complement strand
CGAACGTTCCTGCTGCGAAGACCCAGGCGCCGGAGGGTGCGCGGTAGAGGGACGTCTCCTGATGGCGCGGGGCGCCCTCCTTGTCGGTGTACGGGGAGTGGGCGAGCAGCATGCGCTCCTCGTGCTCGGGCAGCGGGGTGCGCGGGAAGTAGCGGTCGGCCTCGCCAGCGACCAGGTTCTCGATCTCGTCGCCCTCGTGCGCCCCGGTCGCCTCCCACAGCCAGTGCCCGGCGTTGCGCACGATCAGCGGGTGCGGTTCGGGCACGGGCCCGGCGTACTGGATGCCCATGAGCTGCTGTTCCGCCCGGTCGATCTCCCGCCACAGCACGGGCTTGCCCGGGCCCCGGCGCTTGCGGCAGGTCAGCAGCCGGTCGGGGACGCCGGAGGGGGAGGGGCCCAGCTCCACCTGCCAGTACATGGAGTTCGCGGAGAGGAAGACCAGCGAGGTGCCGGCGTCGCGGGCGAGCTCCACGGTGGTGCGCATGGCGACCGACCAGTACTCGTCGTGGCCCGGGAAGACCAGACCGCGGTAGCGGGTGGGGTCGACGCGCCCCGCGTGCAGGTCGCCGGCGTCGGCGTAGGCGACGTCGTAGCCGTAGCGCTCGGCCCAGCGGATGAAGTCGTAGGCGTGGCCGACGTGGAGGGGGAGGCCCGCGCCCGCGTACGGGCGGTCGAAGGAGACCGTCGTGGCGGCCTCGGACTCGCCGAGCAGCCGGCCCTTCTCGTCCCAGGCGTGGTAGAGGCTGGCGCCCGTGCGCCCGTCCTCCGGATACAGGTTGTACGCCTGCCAGGTGACGTCGGGCAGCACGAGCAGCAGGTCGGCGGGCTGGTCGTGGCGGACGGTGAAGGGGACGTGGGAGCGGTAGCCGTCGGCGGTGGTGAGGACGGCGACGTACGCGCCGATGTTCCAGTACGAGGGGACCTGCAGCCGCCAGGACAGCCACCAGTGGTGGCAGGAGACCGTACGGTCCGCGGTGAGCGGCGCGGGCTGGACGATGCCGGACAGCCGCGGGCTGGTGGTGATCTTCGCGGCGCCGTCCCCGCCGTAGTGACCGATGCGGTAGATGTCGACGGCGAACTGCTGCGGCGGGTCGACGGTGATGTGGAAGTCGATGGCTTCGCCGGGCGCCACCGCGCCGGTGGAGGTGAAGCCCTTGATCTGGCGGTTGACGTCGTCGGCCGCGCGGGGGCCGCCCGAGCGGCTGCCCTTCTTCGACGGGTGGGAGGCGTCCTGGTCCACGTACCAGGGGACGACCTGGCCCGAGTCGTCGAAGTACGTCACGTTGCCGCGCAGCCACGGAACGGGGCCCTGCCCGAAGGGATCCGTCACGGCATGCGCCAGCGCTCCCGACTCCCAGCGGCGGATCTGCTCCGAACCCATGATCGCTTCCCCTCCCCTTGGCCCCCGTGGTGATGCGTGCCGGTGCGGTGTTCTGTGGTGTGGGCGGTGTTCTGTGGTGCGGGCGGTGTTCTGTGGTGTTTGCGGTGCGTGCGACGCCTTCGCGCTTATGTGTTTGTCGTATGTCGCAAGCTCTTGCCATACACGCGAACGGTCCAAGCACATCACATAACGCGCGCACTTCGTCACTGTTCGTTTTGAATTGGCCAGAACCGGAAGCAGAAGCTCCGGTGGTCAGCCGAGACGGACCGGCTTCTCCGGACGTATGCCGAGCTGGGACAGCCAGACCCGCAGCGGGGTGGCGTCGCCGTCCTCGATGAGGGAGAGGACCTTGGGCGCCAGATCGGCCGTGCGCTCGCCGTCGACGAGGAGGGTCGGGCCGTCCAGCCAGTCCAGGCCCGGGGTCGCACCGGCGGTGTCCATCGCGGCGCAGCAGACCATCGCGGTGAGGTGGTCGGCGAGCAGCTCTCGGGCGGTGCGCGGGGGCTGGAGCGGGAAGAGGGGGAGGGCCCGGTCGTCCCAGAGGGCCGCGAGGTCGGTGGTGGGGGAAGGCGAGGCGGGCGTCGGGGTCGTCGCCGGGGAGGGAGCGGCTTCTTCCCTGGCCAGTTCGGCGCTGAGCCGGGCGGCGAGAGTGGCGCTGGGGGCCGTCGTACCGGAGAGGTCCTCGTCGTCGAGGGGGTCCTGTGTGGCGGTGGTGGCCGGCGTGGTGTTCGTGGTGTTCGTGGTGCCGGTGGTGCCTCCGGGGCCGGGCTTGGGTGTGCCGGGGGCTTCGGGCGGTGCCGTGGCCGGTCTGGAACCGGTCGGGTGTGCTGCGGGGTCCACCGTCGGGTCCGATGTCGGCTCCGCTGTCGGGTCCGTCGCGAGGCTGCCGGCTCCGGTGGTCTCTGTCGTACCCGCAGGGCCCGTGTCCGTGAGGTGGTCGAGGACGCGGGACAGGGTCGGGGCGTCGGTGGCGGAAGCCGCGGGGCCGGTGGCGGGGCGGACGCCCATCGCGTCCAGGACGCGGTGGAGCCGGGCCGCGTCGAGGCGCCACTTGCGGTCCACCACCTCGTCCGGATACTCGCTCCAGTCCACCGGCGACCAGTCTGGCCCGGGCCCTGCGGGGCCGCCGTGGAAGAGACGGGCGGCGAGGAGGGAGGCGGCTTCGTCGACCGTGCCCGGCTCCTCCAGCAGATCGCAGGCCGGTCGCTCACCCAGGCGGGACGCGAAGCCCTCGGCCAGGCGGTCGCGCCGGGACAGCTCCGTGAGCGCCGCGACCACACCGGCGTCCAGCCGGGACGGCCAGCGGCCCATCCGCCAGGCCGGCAGCGCCACCCGGGTCAGCAGCCGGTCCCAGCCCGCGTAGGCCAGGCCCACCTGCTCCTGGGCGACGATCCGCAGCCCGTAGTCCACAGCCTGTGCACGCTCCGCGGCCGCGGCCGCCACGCCCCGCTCCAGCTCGGCGGCATGGATCCGGCAGCTGCGCAGCAGAAGCCGGGCCACCCAGCCGACCCCGGCGAGCACCGCCCGCGACAGCGGGTCGCGGCGGGGCGCCGACGCCACGGCCACCGCGGCGTCCAGGCCCCGGACGAAGCGCCGGGCGGCGGCTATGTCCGGGTGGGCGGAGGGGCCCGTACCGGCGATGACCGGGGCGAGGACCGCGCGCAGCTCGCCGACTCGCATCCACCACAGGAACGGGGAGCCGATGACGAGGACCGGCGCGACGGGTTGCCGGCGGTGCGCCTGCTTCCCCGGCCCCGCTATGTCCTGGTGCTCCTCGACCGGCGGCGGGGCGTGGGACGGGTGGGTGCGGTCCTCCAGCCAGCTGTCGCAGTCCGGGGTGAGCGCTATCGCGGAGGGCGCGGGGACGTCGAGGCGGTCGGCGAGGTCGCGCACCATCCGGTACAGGTCGGGGGCCGCCTCCTCGGTGACCGGGACGGTGGGACTCATGGCGGGCCGGGCCCGGGCGACGACCAGGGCGATCCCGGCCGCGGCGAGCAGCACGAGGGCCGCGACCGGTGTCAGAACCGCCCGGGCCGCGCCCCAGACGGGGCCCTCCAGGCGGTCACCGGCGGCGCCCGCGAGCAGGATCACGGCGACGGCGGCCGGCAGCAGGGCGACGGCCAGGGCACGACTGCGGATGCGCAGCACGGCCAGTGCGCGTGCCCGCGCGACCTGCGCGCCTGCTTCCACACCCATTCCGGTCACGACCGACCTCACCCCCTCCCCGTTGACCCGATGCTTGCCTTGCTCACTCCCCCACTGTGGCACCCGCCACTGACATCGCAATGCCGGTGGGCCAAGTGCCGGAACGCTTGCGCCGCACCCTAGTTGGGGCTCCGCCCCCCGTCAGCCGGATACGGCATCGGTCACCCGATGGAATGGCTTTGGGGAAAGGTGGATGACGCACAGCGAGCATCAGGCCCCCGTCTTCCGCACAGTTCCGGCCACCGCTTCCCCCACACCTCTGGCCATCGCCTCTCCCACCGTCAGGCTCCGCCTTCCCCATATGTCAGGCCCCGGATCCTGAGACGGATCCGGGGCCTGTGGGGTTCATCGGCGGCGGTGGTTTGCCTGGCGTGGTTTGCCTGCCGGGCGCGGGCGTCGGTTACGCGCCTGCCGCCTTCGCGGCGATGTCGGTGCGGTGCTGGGAGCCGTCGAGGCGGATGCGGCCGACGGCCGTGTAGGCGCGGTCGCGGGCCTCGGTGAGGTCCTTGCCGGTGGCCGTCACGGACAGGACGCGGCCGCCCGCGCTGACGACGGCGTCCCCCTCCTGCCGGGTGCCGGCGTGCAGCACGTACGCGTGCGGGGCGTCCTGGGCGGCGACCTCGTCCAGACCGGTGATCGGGTCGCCGGTGCGCGGGGTGCCGGGGTAGTTGTGCGAGGCGACGACGACGGTCACGGCCGCGTCGTCGCTCCAGCGCAGCGGCTCCAGGTGGGCCAGGTTCCCGGTGGCGGCCGCCATCAGCAGACCGGCCAGCGGCGTCTTCAGCCGGGCCAGCACGACCTGGGTCTCGGGGTCGCCGAACCGGGCGTTGAACTCGATCACGCGGACACCCCGGGAGGTGATCGCGAGACCGGCGTAGAGCAGGCCGGAGAACGGCGTGCCGCGCCGCTGCATCTCGTCCACGGTCGGCTGCAGCACGGTCTGCAGCACCTCGTCGACCAGCTTCGGGTCGGCCCACGGCAGCGGGGAGTACGCGCCCATGCCGCCGGTGTTGGGGCCCTCGTCGCCGTCCAGGGCGCGCTTGAAGTCCTGGGCGGGCTGGAGCGGTACGACCGTCTCGCCGTCGGTCACGGCGAACAGGGAGACCTCGGGGCCGTCGAGGTACTCCTCGATGACCACGCGCTCGCAGGCCGCCGCATGGGCCCGGGCCGCTTCGAGGTCGTCGGTGACCACGACACCCTTGCCGGCGGCGAGTCCGTCGTCCTTCACGACGTACGGAGCGCCGAAGGCGTCGAGGGCCGTGTCGACCTCCTCCGCTGTCGTGCAGACGTACGACCGGGCCGTGGGCACCTCGGCCGCCGCCATGACGTCCTTCGCGAAGGCCTTGGAGCCTTCGAGCTGCGCGGCCGGGCCGGACGGGCCGAACACCGGGATGCCCGCGTCGCGCACGGCGTCGGCGACACCGGCGACCAGCGGGGCCTCCGGGCCGACGACCACGAGCTCGGCGCCGAGGCGGGTGGCCAGCGCCGTCACGGCGGCGCCGTCCAGGGCGTCGACCTGGTGCAGCTCGGCGACCTCGGCGATGCCGGCGTTGCCGGGCGCGCAGTGCAGCGCGGTGACGTCGGGGTCGTGGGACAGGGAGTGGCACAGGGCGTGTTCGCGGGCGCCGCTGCCGATGACGAGGACCTTCACGGGGGTCAGCCTAACGGGAGACGCCGGCTTCTCCTTGTGCGGGCTTCCGAAGGGAGGGGGGATCTTGAGCTGGAGGTTCCTCCAAGACAGGCCGGAGCTGCCGTGGCGTCCGCATGGGGGCGGGCCGGGCTGTTCGTTCGTGAACCCCGGGCTATTCGTTCGTGAACTCCTCGACGACCGTCGCCCCCAGCTCCCGGACGATCAGCTCCTGGCCGGAGAGGGCCGACTCGTCGAGGTCGGGGTCGTCGTCCTCGGGGATGTCCTCCTCGACGGAGACGTGGCGCGGCTGCGGGGCGGACGGCTGGGGGACGGAGGCGGTCGGCGCGGAGGCCGGAGTGGAGGTCGCGGCGGGGGTGGGGCCGCTCGACTGCTGGGCGGGAGCGGCCGGGGGAGCCGACGGGGGCGGGGCAGGGCGCTGGGCCGTGGCCGTACCGCCGCCCGCGTTGTATCCGCCGCCGGAGTTGTAGCCACCACCGCCGGGGTTATGGCTGCCGGTGTTGGGACCGCCGGAGGCGTTGTAGCCGCCACCGCCGCCGAACCCGGAGGGGCCGCCCGGCGCGGGCGGTGCGGAGCCGCCCGACGGGTCGACGATCGCCTCGATCTTCCACTGGACGTTGAACTGTTCGCCCAGTGCCTGCCGCAGCACGTCCTCGCTGCCGCTGCTCAGGAAGTTGTCCCGCGCGCCCGCGTTGACGAAGCCGAGCTGCAGGGTCGTGCCGTCGAAGCCTGCCACCTGGGCGTTCTGGCTGAGCAGGATCCAGGTGAAGCGCCGGCGGTTCTTGACCGCCTCCAGGATGTTCGGCCAGAGCATGCGGGGGTCGAGACCGCCGCCGCCCGTGGGAGCGGGACCGGAGACGGGGGCCGGGGCCGTCGGGGCCGGCGCCGGGGGCTGGGCCGCCGGTGGGCTGCTGGGCGCGGGGGCGCTCGCCGGCGGGGTGTTCGCCGGTGGGGTGTTCGCGGGTGGGGTGTTCGCGGGTGGGGTGTTCGGGGCGGGGGCGCCCGAGGCTGCCGTGGGCCAGCCGCCGGGGCGACGGCCGCCGCTTCCGGCGGAGGCGGCGGTGGGCCAGGCGCCGGGGGCGGACTGGGCCGGGGCCGACTGGGCGGGTCCCGCGGGAGCGGAGGCGGCCGGGGCTTCGGCCGGGGTCCGGGCGGTGTCCGGCCCGTCCGGGGCGGAGGGCCCGCCCTGGGGGCTGGGAGCCGGAGAATGAGCCGGGGGCGTGCCTGGTGCCGACGGCGGCGTCCCCTGGCCCGCCGCCGCAGGGCCGGAGCCGGCCGCAGGGGAGGAGCCGGCGGCAGGGGAGGAGCCGGCCGCGGGCGCAGGATGACCGCCTCCACCGCCACCGCCACCGTTGCCCGGTGCTCCGGACGCACGGACCGCCGCACGGGCCGCGGCCGGGCCACTGCCCGGTGGCACCGGAGCGCCACCACCCAGCTGGGCCGGAGCGGCGCCGCCCCCCTGAACCGGAGCGCCGCCCGCGTGAACCGGAGCGGCCGCCGCTCCCCCGTGGCCCTCCGGCCCGGGTGCGTATCCCATGGCGGGCATGCCGGCGGGACCGGCGGAGTAGTTCACGCCGCGCTCGATCCGGTCGAGGCGGGCCATGACGGAGCGCTCGTCTCCGTAGGCGGCGGGGAGCAGGACGCGGGCGCAGATCAGTTCGAGCTGGAGACGGGGCGAGTTGGCGCCGCGCATCTCGGTCAGGCCCTCGTTGACGAGGTCGGCCGCACGGCTCAGCTCGGCGGGGCCGAAGGTGCCCGCCTGGGCCTGCATGCGCTCGATCACATCGGCGGGGGCGTCGATGAGCCCCTTCTCCGCAGCGTCCGGGACGGCGGCGAGGATCACCAGGTCGCGCAGCCGCTCCAAGAGGTCGGCGACGAAGCGGCGGGGGTCGTTCCCGCCCTCGATCACGCGGTCGACGACCTCGAAGGCCGCAGCGCCGTCGCCGGTGGCGAAGGCCTCGACGACGGAGTCCAGGAGCGAGCTCTCGGTGTATCCGAGCAGGGCGGTGGCCATGGCGTACGTCACACCGTCCGCCGCGGCGCCCGCGAGGAGCTGGTCCATGACCGACATGGAGTCACGCACGGAACCGCCGCCGGCCCGCACGACGAGCGGGAGCACGCCGTCCTCGACGGGGATGGCCTCCTTCTGGCAGACCTGGCCGAGGTACTCACGCAGGGTGCCGGGAGGCACGAGCCGGAAGGGGTAGTGGTGGGTCCGGGACCGGATCGTCCCGATGACCTTCTCGGGCTCGGTGGTCGCGAAGATGAACTTGAGATGCTCCGGCGGCTCCTCGACGACCTTGAGCAGCGCGTTGAAGCCGGCCGACGTGACCATGTGGGCCTCGTCGATGATGTAGATCTTGTACCGGCTGCGGGCCGGACCGAAGAAGGCCTTCTCGCGCAGGTCACGGGCGTCGTCCACGCCACCGTGGGAAGCGGCGTCGATCTCGATGACGTCGATGGAACCGGGGCCGTTGCGGGCGAGGTCCTGACAGGACTGGCACTCCCCGCACGGCGTGGGCGTCGGCCCCTGCTCGCAGTTCAGACACCGGGCCAGGATCCGCGCGCTGGTCGTCTTGCCACAGCCGCGCGGCCCGCTGAACAGGTACGCGTGGTTGACCCGGTTGTTCCGCAGCGCCTGCTGCAGCGGGTCGGTGACATGCTCCTGCCCGATGACCTCGGCGAAGGTCTCGGGGCGGTAGCGGCGGTACAGAGCGAGAGACGACACGCATACGAGGTTATAGGCGCCCACTGACATCGGGCCCGGCCCGGACCCGGCCGGGAGATCCGGTCCGGCAGTCCGATCCCGGAAGTCCGGTCCGGGAGATCCCGTCCGGGAACGCAGACGCCCCCCACGCACCCGCCAGAGCCAACCTACCCTTGCTGCCTTCCGGCCCTGGGGGAGTTCAGTCAGATAGCGCCGCGTGAGGGGCTGCGCCAAGGTTACCTGATGTCGGGGGCGGTGAACGAGTTCGCGAGCACTCCTCTCGGTCATGTAATGTTCCCAGCGGAGGATTCGCCTAGAGGCCTAGGGCGCACGCTTGGAAAGCGTGTTGGGGGCAACCCCTCACGAGTTCGAATCTCGTATCCTCCGCCAGTGCCTCACCGGGCACGATGTCGAAGGGCCCCACCCGTTCGCGGTGGGGCCCTTCGACGTTGTCCGTCTCAGTTAATTCATCGTGTTCGGCACTACCGGCCGCAGCCTCGAACCGGGCGAGCGATGGGCGCTGGACCGGGGCCTCCTGGTCCAGGACCGTCACGGCTACGGTCCGGCCCGTATGCCGGCCGAGGTGGCGCTCGCGCTGCGCGGGCCGGGCTGGCACGCTCCGTTCGAGCCCGTCCCGCCTACCGCACGATTGGTGTCTGTCACCCCGGCAGAGGTGGACCGCGAGGCGTCCGCCGCGGCCACGGTATTCGCTTCGCACGCCGCTTCGGTCCTGTCGGCGTGCTCTGCGGCCGCGCCGGCCCGGCTGAAGTCCGGCGGGATCGGTGCGCGTGAACTGGCCCGGATCGGCAAGGCCGCCCAGGCCGAAGACTGTCGCCACACTCCGGGCCGAGGGATACGCCCCCGTCGCCGAGACCGCCGAGGGCACGGTACGGATCGAGAAGACCCGGCCTCAGCGGGCTGCCGGTGCCGTGCCGGCTCCGCGCGGCACAGGCGCATGGGGCACCCGGATCGCTGCCACAGGCGGGGCGAAGGCAGCCGCCGCAGTAGACCCGGGCATCCTGGCGGTCCAGCTGCTGAAGGCCCCGTCGACGCCTCCCGAACCCGCGCCGTTCGACGGAGGAGCGGCCTTCGCCACGGACACCGAGGAGATCGTCGCATGGTGGGCGAAGCACCTGCCGTACAACGACGTCCGTCAGCTCGCCCATGCCATTGATACCGGTGAATCCATCACCGTCGAGTACGTCGCCGCCTCGGGGAACAGGACGGTGCGCACCCTCAGCCGCCTCATGCTCGACCCGCCCTACCTCGAAGCCTGGTGCCACCTGCGAGACGAGGAACGCGTTTTCACCCTCTCCCGAATCCACAGCGTCATGAGCTACCTGCCCGAGTGAGAGGAGATAGTATCGACGGAGATAGTATCTCTGCCGATACTATTCATCCCGGGAGGTTGAGGTGCGCCGCTTCATCGGGCGGGACCGTGAGCTGCGCGTGCTCGGCAACGCTTTGCAGGCGGTGCAGGATGCCGTCGGGTCGGCGAAGCCGGGGCAGTGCGTCCTCATGCGGGGGAGACGGCGGGTGGGAAAGTCCAGCCTCGTCGAGGAGTTCCTCCGGCGGACCGAGACTCCGTACCTCTTCTTCACCGCTGCGGGCGGCACAGCGGAGGACGAGTTGTCGGAACTGCTCGACACCGTTGCCAGGTCCACTCTGCCGGAGCGGAGGCTGTTCGCGGAGGAGACCCCCGATCAGTGGAACGCAGCATTCAGACTCCTTGCGGAGGTCCTGCCCGACGACACCCCCAGCGTCGTCGTCATCGACGAGGTTCCGTATCTCATGGACCGCATCGACGCCTTCGAGGGGATGCTTCAGCGGGCATGGGACCGGCTGCTCAGCCGCAAGCCCGTGCTTCTCCTGCTGGTCGGATCCGATCTGTCGATGATGGAGGCTCTGAACAGCTACGACCGCCCCTTCCACCAGCGGGGCCGGGAAATGATCGTGGGTCCGCTGAACCCTGCTGACATCGGCGAGATGCTCGGCCTGTCACCGGCAGCCGCGTTCGACGCCGCGCTGATCACGGGGGGTCTCCCCCTGATCTGCGCCGAGTGGCGGGCCGGAGCGGATGTCTGGGAGTTTCTCGGCGACTCGCTGGACAACCCGATCTCGGCGCTGCTGGTCTCCGCCGAGCGTTCTCTGGCTGCGGAGTTCCCACCACAGGCGATGAGCAGGGAGGTCCTGCGTGCCATCGGCTCCGGGGAGCGAACCTTCACCAACATCGCTCGCGCGGCCGGCGGCATCGCCCACACCACTCTCACCCGAGCCACTGACGTCCTGACCGAGAAAAGGGTCGTGGCCGCCGAGCTGCCACTCTCACTGCGACCGTCGAAGGAACGTCGCTACCGAGTGGCCGACCCCTACCTGCGGTTCTGGCTCGCGTTTCTGGATCCGCACATGGCGGAGATCGAACGGATGCGGGGAGACCTCACACTGAGCCGGATCAAGGAGCAGTGGACGAGCTGGCGCGGCCGGGCGATCGAGCCCCTGGTCCGGGAATCCCTCGCCCGCCTCCTGCCGGACGGGCTCCTGCCCGCCGCGCCGGCGATCGGCGGGTACTGGACCCGAAGCAACGACGTCGAGATCGACTTGGTGGGCGCCGACCGGCAGCCGGTGGCCAAGCAGTTGCTCTTTCTCGGCTCGGTCAAGTGGCTGGAGAACTCCGCGTTCGACAGCCACGACCTGGCCGCGCTGCAGAAGCACCGGGCAGCGATCACCGACGAGCCGGTGCCACTCGTGGCGGTCTCCCGCAGCGGGATCGGTTGTTCCGGCCTTCAGGCGGTGTACGGCCCCGAGGAACTGCTCAGCGCCTGGCGCAGAGCGTGAGCAGGAACTGAGCCCTGGTGGTTGCAGTTCTGGTTGCATTCGCTGCCGTTCAGCACCGTCCGCCGCCTGCCCTCAGCCGCATTCCGTCGCAGGTCAGAACGTCGCTGATCAACCCCGAATCCCCAGACGAACATTTGGAAAGCGTGTTGGGGGCAACCCCTCACGAGTTCGAATCTCGTATCCTCCGCCAGTGCCTCACCGGGCACGATGTCGAAGGGCCCCACCCTTAGCGGTGGGGCCCGTCGAAGTTGACCCGCGGCCGACGTGGCCGAGGA
>NZ_JBEOXI010000260.1:0-11061 GCF_040296465.1 Streptomyces sp. NPDC002130 | reverse complement strand
GCTCCGAGAAGGAGCACCGCGGCCGTTTCAGTGGGGGCGCGCAGCGCTCCCCACAGGGGCGCGGGGAACTGCGCGACCAGCCACGACGTCGCCGCAGCCGCCCGACGGCCCAACCCGGCGCCAACCCGAACGCTCACGCACGCCGCAGCACCGCATCGAGCACCGCCGTCAGCGACCCGGCGGGCTCACCCACCGCCCCGCGGGAACGCCACGCGACGAACCCGTCCGGCCGGACCAGCACCGCACCGGTGTCCTGGACGCCGTAACGGCTGAGGAACCGCTCGACGACCTCGGAGGGCTCCTCCGCGCCCACCCGGTGGAAGGACAGACCGAGCGCGGCCGCCGGCTCCTGCCAGGCCGCACCGCCCGGGCCGGTGAGGAGCCAGAAACCGCCGTCGAGGAGATCGTGCAGGGCGACGTCCTTGCCCTGGCGGACCAGGGCGAGGTGGGGGGCGCGGGTGCCGGGGCGGCCGGTGGGGGACGTCGGGTCCTCGACCACGGCGGTGTCGTCGTCACCGGCCTCGCGCAGGACCGCGTCCGACCGGTACACGTGTCCGAACAGCACCGTGGTCTCGGGGCGGTGCCGGGCCGCCGCCGCCTCGTCGAGGCCGCTGCGCTGGAGATAGCGGATGACGCCCTGGTCGACGGTGAACTCGGCGACCGGGGCCCGCTCCTGCTCGTAGGTGTCCAGCAGGCCGGGACCCGCCTGCCCGCGCAGCACCCGCGCGAGCTTCCAGGCCAGGTTGTGCGCGTCCTGGATGCCCATGTTGCCGCCGAAGCCCCCGGTGGGCGGCATGACGTGCGCGCAGTCGCCCGCCAGCAGCACCCGCCCGGAGCGGAAGCGGTCCGCGACCCAGGCGGCGATCTCCCAGCTCGTCGCGGACTCCACCGTCACCGGCAGGTCGGGCACCCCCACCGCGGCCCGTACCAGCTCCACGCAGTCCTCCGTGCCGAAGACACGGTGGTCGGACCCGGGCGGCAGGCTCGGCGCGAGCACCCAGCGGTCGGAGTCCGCGCCGCCGAGCTTGCCGAGCACGCCCTTGACGACCGGGTTGCTGACGAAGCAGAGGAAGAAGGTGCGCCCCGCCACGTACGGGTCGAGGTCCGCGTGGAAGACGATGTTCATCTGCCGGCCGAACACCCCCGGCCCGTGATGGCCGATGCCCAGCGAGGTGCGGATGGGCGCCCGTGAGCCGTCGGCCGCGACCAGGTACCGCGCCCGTACGGTCCGTTCGGAACCGTCGTCCGTACTGCGCAGGACGGCCGTGACGCCGTCCGCGTCCTGGGTGAACTCCGTCATCTCGGTGGCGAACCGGATGTCCGCGCCGAGCTCCTCGGCCCGCTCCCGCAGCACCGGCTCGAGACGGTCCTGCCCGATCAGGGTCCAGCCGGTGGTGCCGACCTCGTGCCGGTCGAAGCGGAACGGTCCGTCGAACCGCCCGAGTTCGGCCCCGGTGAGGGACTCGGCCTGGAGGATGTCGCCGTACTGGGCGTGCGGGTTCTCCCGTGCCCGTACCGCGTCCTCGAGGCCGAGCGCGCGCAGCAGCTCCATGGTCCGCGGGCTCGCGGCCTGCGCCCGGGGGTGTGCCGAGATCTCCGCGTGCCGCTCCACCAGCAGCGGCCGGATGCCCTGCCGGGCGAGGAACAGGGCCTGGGCGAGCCCCACCATGCTGCCGCCCACGATGAGTACTTCGGTCGTCTCGTCCGCCATACCGGCTCCTCCAAGGGTGTGGATCGCAGTTCGGTTCGGCGGGCCGATGCAACACCCGGCGCCTCGAACCGGGCTCGCGGCACGGGCGAGCGGAACCGTCGCGAAGCGGTGCGCTCCCAGGCGGATTCGAGTGTCGTGCGAGGAGCGGCTGACAGGTTCGGGCCAGGCCCGAAGCACGGCGCGAGGCCCGAAGGACGGCGCAAGGCTCGAAGGAGGGCGGAAGCGGTGGTGGAGGCTTTCAGTGTGCTGGTGCTGACGGGCACCGGCCTGGTGGCGGGGGTGCTCTTCGCGGTCGCGGTGAGCGTGATGCCCGCGCTGGTCGCGATGTCCCCGGAGCGGTACGTGTCCACGCACATCCTGCTGGGCAGACGCTACGACCGGATCATGCCGTTCATCGTCACCGGCTCCACGGCCGTGGACGTCGGGCTCGCGATACGGGCGTCGGGCGGCCCCCGGGTGCTGTTCGCGGCCGCCGCGCTGTGCATGGCGGGGGTGGCCGTGGTGTCGCAGACCCGGAACGTGCCGATCAACCGGACGGTCAAGCGGACCCGGCCCGAGGACCTGGGACCCGGCTGGCAGGACCCCCGCCCCGCCTGGCGCGGCTGGCACCTGGTGCGCACCTGCCTCGCGATCGCGGGCTGCGCGCTGACCGCCGCCGCGGTGGTGCTGTCATGAGCCCGGTCGTCGTACGCCATCTGCCGGAGGGGCCGGAGCGGGCGGCGGCCGATGACCGGATGCGGGAGCTGCTGTCCCGCCCCGAGCCCGGCCCGGTGGCCGAGCGGCTCGCGCTGCTGCACTTCACGGGACGGCACAGCGGGCGGCCGTACACCGTGCCCGCCGGGGTGCACCCCCTCGGTGGCGCGCTGGTGGTGGCGACCGGCAGCGGCTGGCGGCACAACTTCGCGGGCGGTGCGCCGGGCGAGCTGACCTGGCGCGGGCAGCGGCGGCCGGTGCGGTTCGCGCTGGTCGACGACGCCGAGCGCAGCGCGCGCGGCTATCTGGAGCTGTACCACCGCTACGGGGAGGAAGCCCCACGCCGGCTCGGACTCGCGGTGCGCGGCGAAGGGCCGCCCGGGATCGACGAGTTCCGGCAGGCGGTCGCCCGGCACGGGCTCTCCCTGGTGGAGGTCACCCTCCTCACCCACGACCCGGCGGAGAACAGCGCACCCCCATCAGACGCAGAGAGCGAAAGGACGCCACGATGAGCGGAATCGCCGGCTGGGTGGACTTCGAGCGGGACCTGACACCGGAGGCGCCCACCGTACGGGCGATGGCGGCGGCGCTCGCGCACCGCGGCCCGGACGGCTTCGGCGAGTGGATCGAGGGCCATGCCGCGCTGGCCCACCGGCGCCTCGCCCTGCTCGGCTCCGAGCACACGGGCCAGCCGGTCGTCGTGGAGTCGGAGGCCGGCAGCCCGGTGGCCGTGCTGACCCTGGACGGCAGCGTCACCAACCATGTGGAGCTGCGCCGCGAACTGGCCGCGAAGGGGCACCGGTTCACCGGAGACGGCGACGCGGAGGTGGCGCTGCACGCCTACCTGGAGTGGGGTGCCGTGTTCCCGGAGCGGCTGGAGGGCCTGTTCGCCCTGGCCGTGTGGGACGTGCGGCGGCAGGAACTGCTCCTGGTCCGCGACCGGTTGGGGGTGAAGCCGCTGTGCTACTTCCTGACGCCGTCCGGTGTCGTCTTCGGCTCCGAGCCCAAGGCGCTGCTGGCGCATCCGGCGGTGCGGCCGGTGGTCGACGCCGACGGGCTGCGGGAGCTGTTCGCGCACAGCCGCAAGCCGGGCACCGGGGTGTTCCGGGGCACGCGCGAGGTGCTGCCCGGCCACACGATGACCGTGCGGGCGCCGGGCACCGGGCACCGTCGCTACTGGTCGCTGCCCGCCCGCCCGCACACCGACAGCCTGGAGGCCACCGTCGCCACCGTGCGCCGGCTGCTGGCGGAGGCGGTCGCCACCCATCTGCGCGCGGACGTTCCGGTCGGCGCGATGCTGTCCGGGGGCATCGATTCCAGCGCGCTGACCGCGCTCGCGGCCCGCCGACGGCGTGCGGACGGGGACGGCCTGCGGTCGTTCTCGGTGAACTTCTCCGGCTACGCGGAGAACTTCGAGCCGCACCCGACCATGCGCGCCACCCCGGACGCCCCCTACGCGGCCCTTGCGGCCGGACACATCGGAACCGAGCACACCGAGATCCTGCTGGACACGGCGGCGCTCGCCGATCCGAAGACGCACGCCGCCGCGCTGCGCAGCCAGGACGCGCCCTCGCCGCTCGGCGACATGGACGTCTCGCTGCTGCTGTTCTTCGAGGCGCTGCGCGGCGCGGGGATCACCGCGGTGCTCTCCGGGGAGACCGCGGACGAGGTGTTCAACGGCTACTTCTGGGCGTACGACCCGGCCCACAGCAATTCCACGACCTTCCCGTGGGTCTCCTTCGAGCGCGGGCACGACGCGGCCGCGGGCGGGCTCGGCTGCTCGCTGGTGGACCGTACGCTCCGCAAGGAGCTGGACTTCATGGAGTACGCCGACCAGCACTACCGCGACGCGCTCACCGAGGTCCCGCAGCTGGCCGGGGAGAGCCCGGCCGAACGCAGGGCGCGCGAGGTCACCTATCTGGCGCTGACCCGGTGGGCCCCGACCCATCTGGACCGTGCCGACCGGATGAGCATGGCGCACGGGGTGCAGCTGCGCCCGCCGTTCTGCGACCGGGCGCTGGTGGAGTACGTCTACAACGTGCCGGCCGAGCTGAAGCGGGTGAACGGCCGGGAGAAGAGCCTGCTGCGGGCCGCGGTCGCCGATCTGCTGCCGGAGCGGGTGCTCAACCGGCCCAAGAGCGCCTATCCGACCGTCCAGGAGGCGGCGTACGGCGAGTTCGTACGCCACCGCTTCGGGGACGTGGCCGCGGACCCGGCCGCGCCGGTCGCCCCGCTGCTGGACGCCGAGGCGACCCGGGTGGCGCTGGGCGCGGCGGCGGCCCCCAGCGGCGCCTTCGCGTGGGTGGAACGGGCGAGCATGGAGATGGTGCTCCAGCTGAACACGTGGCTCGCGGAGTACGGGGTCGAGCTGCGCCTGTGAGGGTGCCCGGCGCCACACCCCCGCGCAGAAATGTGCGCCTTGTCATCCATGTGCGCGAAGCATAGGATGCGAGAAGGTGAAGAACAGGAATGCGGTAATCGCTTTCCTTTCTCGCCGCCGGTACGCGCAGGGATATTGCTGGTTTCAACTTCTTTTTCGGCGAAGCGCAATTCCCCGAGTAAAGGGCAGGCAATTTTTCCGCCCCTTCGAGCGTTTGATGTTTCGCCCAAAAATGAGTGACGCAGGAAGGTGAATAACCGATGGCCGCCACCCCACAGAGGCGGCTCACTCAGGGGGAATGCAGTGATAGAGATCGGTCTGCTGGGCTCGATGCGAATACGCAGGAACGGGGAGGACGTCACACCGTCCGCCCCCAAGCTGCGTCAGGTGCTCGCCCTGCTGGTGCTCAATGCCAACTCGCTGGTCAGCGTGGACCAGCTGTGCGAGGAACTGTGGGAGGACCACCCACCGCTCAGCGCGCTGACCACCTTGCAAACCTACATTTATCAACTGCGCCGCAGACTGCTGCTGGCCACCGGACAGCACGGCGCGGCTTTCGGCTCCCGTCCACCGCACGGCTGCCCCGCGATCCTGACCAGGGTGGGCGGCTACGAACTGCGACTGGACGACAAGCAGTCGGTGGACGCCTACCGGTTCGACCAGCTCACCGAACAGGGCATGGCACAACTCCGTACCGGTGCGGGGGAGGAGGAGGCGGCTCTCACCCTCAAGAGGGCGCTTTCCCTGTGGCACGGCGGAGCCCTCGTCGACATCAGCACCGGACGCCGGCTGTCGGCCTGGTCGACCCAACTGGAGGAACGCCGTAAGAGCGTCCAGGAGCAACGTTTCTCCTTGGAGCTCGAACTCGGCCGGCACCACGCCGTCCTGGACGAGCTGTCCGAGGCCTTCCGCGCCCACCCCACCCACGAGGCGTTCGCCGGGCAGCTGATGCGGGCCCTGCACCGCTGCGGCCGCCGCCCCGACGCACTCAACACCTTCCGCACCCTGCGCAGCCACCTCGTCGAGGAACTCGGACTGGAGCCCTCCGCGCAGCTCCAGCGGCTCCACCAGGAGGTGCTCGCCGACCGCGGCCACCTCAGGGGGCCTGCCCCGGCCAAGAGCGAGACCGTGCCCGGCGGGCGCCGGCTCGTGCCGGGCCCGGCCCAACTCCCCGCCGACGTCGGTGACTTCGTCGGACGAGAACGCGAACTCGACCAGCTGGAGACCTTCCTCGGCGCGGACCGGCCCAGCACCGGCATGCGGGTGGTGGAGGTGCACGGCCCGCCCGGTGTCGGCAAGAGCGCCTTCGCCGTGCGTGCCGCGCACCGGCTGCGCCCGCGCTTCCCGGACGGGCAGCTCTTCATCGACCTGTCCGCCGTCGGTGAGGGCTCCCAGCAGCTCGCCGACGTGCTGTCGGCCTGCCTCACCGCCTGCGGCATCCAGCGCGAGAAACAGCCCAGCGGGCTCGACGAGCTCAGCAGGCTCTTCCGCACCTGGACCGCCGACCGCAGGGTGCTCGTCGTGGTCGACGACGCGCTCACCGCCTCCCAGATCCGCGCCGTCCTGCCGGGGGGATCCGGCTGCGCGGTGATCGCCACCAACCGCTACCGGGCGCACAGCCTGTCCACCGGCCGCAAGATCGTGCTCCCCGCCCTGTCCCCGGAGGAGTCCCTCCAGCTCTACGACCGGGTCGCCGGGGAGCGCTCCCGGCAGGAGGACCCCACGGCGGTGCAGGAACTGATGGGGCTGTGCGAGGGACTGCCCCTGGCGATCAGGGCGGTGGCCGGCCGGCTCACCGCGCGGCCCGGCTGGTCGGCGGCCCGGCTGGCGCTGCGGCTGCGCGGCAACCCCCGGATGCTGCTCGAACTCCCGGACGGCACCCAGTCGCTGATGACCACGGTGGCCGCCAGCCACCGGCACCTGCCCGCCCGCTCACGGGAGTTGCTGCGCCTGCTGCTGCAGCGCGAGCGCCGCTGGAGCCTCGACGAGGTGGTGACACGGCTGCGCCCCGGCACCGGGGACGCCGAGACACTCCTCGAATACCTCGTCGACGTCCACCTCGTCCAGGAGCACCTGACACCGGACGCAGAGCTGCTGTACTCCGTGCCCCGGCTGATCCGGCAGGCCCTGATCCTCCTGTCACGGGGCGCGCCCACGGGCGACGTACCGAACGGCCGGATGGTCGGCGCCGGTGTCGTCGGCGGCAGCGGCGTCACCCTGATGAAGGCCGACGTCCGCCGGTAGCAGGTCCCTCCACGGCCCGCCGCACCCCAGGTGCGGCGGGCCGTCGTGCTGTCTCCCGCCCGCGGCACCGGGCCCGTCAGCGGTTCTCCAGGCGCCTTCGAGAGCGTCTCGACCCCCGCCGACCAGGGTGAACACAGCACCGACAAGCCGGGAGGACATCGTGCACCGAACGCTGATCGTGGCGAGGATGGACCTCGCCGACGCCGAGGGCGTCGCGCAGGTCTTCGCCGATTCGGACAGCACCGAACTGCCGCATCTGGTGGGGGTGTCGAGGCGGACGCTGTTCGCCTTCCACAACCTGTACTTCCACCTGGTGGAGGCCGACCAGGACATCGCGCCGAATCTGTACAAGGCGCGCAGCCACCCGCTCTACGAGGAGATCAACACCCGGCTCGGGCAGTTCATCTCGCCCTACGACCCGGACTGGCGCGAGCCCAAGGACGCCATGGCCGTCCCCTTCTACTCCTGGACGCCCGAGCAGGGCCCGCGGGCCGGCGCCCCGCGCTCGGCGAACCTGGGCGGTGCCCGATGAGCGCACCCGCCACCACCAAGGTCGCCGTGAACGAGGTCGCCGCCAACACCAAGCGCGGCGGCGACATCCGCGTCACCCTCAGCCCCAAGACCGTGGGCTGCACCTCGGGCTTCGGCGGCGTACTGCGGCTGGCCCCCGGCCACCACGTCACCGAGCACCTCCACCCCTACTCCGAGGAGTTCCTGCACGTCGTCCAGGGCCGGCTGGAGATGACGCTGGACGGCGGCACCCCGGTCGCGCTCGGCCCCGGCGACTCGCTGCTGGTGCCCATCGGGGTGCGCCACCGCCTGGTGAACACCGGGTCCGTGCCGGCCGAGGCGGTCTTCCACCTCTCCCCGCTCGCACCCCGCCCCGAACTGGGCCACGTCGACACCGAACAGCCGCTCGACGCGTCCGCGGGCAACCCCGATGTGGGAGCGGCCCGATGACGTCCGGACACCGGCGCGCGGTGATCACCGGAGTGGGAGCCGTCGCACCCGGCGGCATCGGGCGGGACGCCTACTGGGACCTGCTCACCGCCGGACGCACCGCCACCCGCCGCATCAGCCTGTTCGACCCGGCGGGGTTCCGCTCGCAGGTCGCCGCCGAGTGCGACTTCGATCCGCTGGCCGCGGGGCTCACCCCCCAGGAGGCCCGCCGCATGGACCGGGCCGGCCAGTTCGCGGTCGTCGCCGCCCGGGAGGCCGTCGCCGACAGCGGGATCGAACTGCCCGGCGCCGACCCGGAACGGGTGGGCGTCAGCATCGGCAGCGCGGTGGGCTGCACCATGGGCCTGGAGGAGGAGTACGCGGTCCTCTCCGACGGCGGCCGCGACTGGCTGGTCGACCACAGCTACGGCGTACCCCACCTGTACGGCTACATGGTGCCCAGCACCCTCGCCGTCGAGGTGGCCCGGCAGGCCGGTGCCGAGGGGCCGGTCGCGCTGATCTCCACCGGCTGCACCTCGGGCCTGGACGCCATCGGGCACGGCGTCCAGCTGATCGAGGAGGGCACGGCCGACATCGTGCTCGCCGGAGCCACCGACGCCCCGCTGTCGCCGATCACCTCCGCCTGCTTCGACGCCATCAAGGCCACCACCGCCAGCAACGACGACCCCCGGCACGCCTCCCGGCCCTTCGACGGACGCCGCGACGGCTTCGTCCTGGGCGAGGGCTCCGCCGTCATGGTCATCGAGGAGCTGGAGTCGGCCAGACGCCGCGGCGCCACCGTGTACGCCGAGATCCTCGGCTTCGCCGGCCGCAGCAACGCCTTCCACATGACCGGACTCAAGCCCGACGGCCGGGAGATGGCCGAGGCCGTCCGGGTCGCCCTGGACCGGGCGCGGCTCGACCCCGGCGCCATCGACTACATCAACGCGCACGGCTCGGGCACCAAGCAGAACGACCGGCACGAGACCGCCGCCTTCAAGCGCAGTCTCGGGCAGCGGGCCCACGAGGTGCCGGTCAGCTCCATCAAGTCGATGATCGGGCACTCGCTCGGCGCCATCGGCTCCCTGGAGATCGCCGCCTGCGCCCTCGCTCTGCGCCACCAGGTCGTACCGCCGACGGCCAACCTGTCCACACCCGACCCCGAGTGCGACCTCGACTACGTGCCGGTGACGGCCCGCGAGCACCGCATGGACCGGGTGCTCAGCGTCGGCAGCGGATTCGGCGGCTTCCAGACCGCGATGGTCCTGGGCGGGCCCGCCGTCGCGCACGGGGAGGCGGCATGAGCGCCTCCGGCATACGCCCCGGCCGGCGCGGCCGGTCCGTGGTCACCGGGCTCGGCGTGGTCGCGCCCACCGGGATCGGCGCCGCCCGGCACTGGGAGTCGGTGCTCTCGGGCAAGAGCGGCCTCGGCCGGATCACCCGCTTCGACCCGACCGGCTACCCCGTCCGGGTGGCGGGCGAGGTCCCCGGATTCCGCGCCGCCGAACAGGTCCCCGGACGGCTCGTCCCGCAGACCGACCGCTTCACCCACTTCGCGCTGGCCGCCGCCGAGGACGCCCTCGCGGACGCCGCCGCCGACCCGGCGACCCTGCCGGAGTACGAGATGGCGGTGGTGACCGCCAGCTCCTCGGGCGGCACCGAGTTCGGACAGCACGAGATGGAGAACCTCTACCAGAAGGGGTCCTCCTGGGTCGGCGCCTACCAGTCCATCGCCTGGTTCTACGCGGCCACCACCGGCCAGGTCTCCATCCGGCACGGCATGCGCGGCCCCTGCGGGGTCATCTGCGGTGAGCAGGCCGGCGGTCTCGACGCCCTCGGCCAGTCCCGGCGGCTGCTGGACACCGGCTCCCGGCTCGTGCTCAGCGGCGGCACCGACGCCTCGCTGTGCCCGTACGGCCTGGTGGCGCAGCTGTCCACCGGCCGGCTGTCCACCGAGGACGACCCGGCCCGCGCCTACCTGCCCTTCGACGCGGCCGCCTCCGGCTTCGTCCCGGGCGAGGGCGGCGCCATCCTCGTCGTCGAGAGCGCCGACGCGGCACACGCCCGCGGCGTCCCCTCGTACGGCGAACTCCTGGGCTACGCGGCCGGTTTCGACCCCACGGCGGACGGCACGACGCGGCTGCCGGTGACGGACGACGCCACGCGGCCCTCCACGGCGGACGGCGTCACACGGCCCCCCGCGCCGGACCGTGCCGCGGCGCGGCCGCCGGTGCCGAGCCGCACCACCGCCCGGCGCTCCGTGCTGGTCTCGGTGATCCGGCGGGCCCTCGCCGACGCCGGGCTCGCCCCGGGCGACGTCGACATGGTCTTCGCCGACGCCTCCGGCACACCGGCCGAAGACCTCGCCGAAGCCCGCGCCCTCACCGAGGTGTTCGGGCCCGGCGGGGTCCCGGTGACCGCGCCGAAGACCCTCACCGGGCGCCTCTACGCGGGCGGCGCCGCACTGGACGTGGCGACCGCGCTGCTCGCCCTGAGCGCCGGAGTCGTCCCGCACACCGCCGGACTCGGCCGCCCGGCCCCCGGCTGCGAGATCGACCTCGTCCTCGACCGCCCCCGCCAGACCGACCCGCGCACCGCCCTCGTCCTGGCCCGCGGACACGGCGGCTTCACCTCCGCGCTGGTGGTGGGCGCCGGCGACCGCAACGCCCTCAGGAGGTGACCGACTCACCGGCAGCCGACCGGCATCCGCGGGCGCAGCCCGCCCAGGGGCGCGGGGCTGTACGGATCTGCGGCTCCGCCGCGCGGGCGCGACCAGCCCCCACCCACCCGCAGCCCACACACCACCACGAAAGGCTTCCCATGCCGGAATTCACCCTCGACGACGTACGCCGCATCCTCCGAGCCAGCGGCGGCGTGGACGAGCAGACCGACCTGGACGGCGAGCACTTCGCCGACACCTCGTTCGCCGACCTCGGCTACGACTCCCTGGCCCTGCTGGAACTCGTCAACCGCATCGAGCGCGAGTACGGCATCCAGATCCCCGACGGCGACCTGGCGCACACCCAGACCCCGCGCGAGGCCCTGACCTATGTCCACGCCCGGCTCACGGAGGCCCGCGTCTGATGGCAGGACA
>NZ_JBEOXI010000259.1:0-11118 GCF_040296465.1 Streptomyces sp. NPDC002130 | reverse complement strand
ACGAACCACAGTTCTTACGAAGGGGAGTGCCGAAATGGTCGACCGCAAGCTTAATGAAAGCGACGTACAGAGGCTTCAGACAGAGGTCGTCGATCGATACGACAACATGAGGGGATCGCTCGCGAAGCTGCAGGGCACGATCGACATGATCGAGAAGGCCTGGAGGGGACAGGGCGCCCAGGCGTTCAACACGAAGCAGACGGAAATCAACCAGCACATGGTCGCGATCGGCAAGATGCTCGATGACTTCCTCGAGGGCATCAACCTGAACAAGACCGACAAGCGCAACCTCGAAGACCAGATCGAGGCGGACCTCAAGCAGATCTCCGTAGACGATCTCGGTGGAAAGACTTCGGCGCTCAACAGCTACTGAGGCTACCGACGAGCCATCGGCGGCAGCGAGCCGCACCGCGGTCCGGGCTGCGCAGTCCGGCTGAAATCTGCACAGAAACGAGGGAAACATGTCCGGAGCCCACTACGACGAACTTGCCGTCACATACGGCACGATGGATGCGCTCGCCACCGAGCTCGGCAATCAGGCAAAGAAGCTCGAAGAGGACCTCGAGGCCCTGAAGCAGGCCGTGCTCAACGTGTCCGCGGGCTGGGGCGGCGAAGCGTACGAGGAGTTCCAGAAGAAGTCCAAGCAGTGGGACTCACACGCGCGGGGCATCCACCAGGCGCTGGTCAACATCTCGCAGCGAGTCCACACCGCCGGCGGTGACTACCGAGGCGGCGACCTGAAGGGCGCCAGCTACTTCCAGTAGGAGCGCACAGCTGCAAAACCAGGGTGGGCACGCACGGGAGGTGCCCACCCTGCATTGTTGATCAGCCGCGTTTCTCCATGGTGTAAGGAGAGAAGACCAGCTCGGTGCACTTCCTGTGGCGCAACGATCAGGATCGTGTCCAGGGCGACGGGCCTTAGGTAGGTCTAACGCTTGGACTTCCGGCCGGTTTCAAGCTTTCGTCTGAACTCGGCGGCCGCACCAAAGCGTAATGGGATTCATTTTTCATGCTGTCCGTGGAGCCCCTGCTTGCCGTAGACCTGGTGGCCGTTGGCCCCCATGGGGGCGGAAAGGCTAGGAATCCACTACTCGGCACCATCTCTTTTGCGCCGATGCTGAGGCCAAATCCCCCAATGCTGCCTGCTTCTCTGTCGGACCGCTCACAAGATCCGCCTTCGCGCTCGCGTGGGCCCGCCTAGTGTCGCGGTCACGCGGGGAGAGGGCGGGTGCGAAGCCGCCCCGTGCCTTTCCGCCGCGACAGCTCGCGAATCCGCCGCAGTACGCAGCGCAGTCTCAGTAACTCGGGATCGAGCGGGGGAAAGGGCCTTGTCGCTATTCCGTCAGCTCCACCGCTCCGCGCATGCGAGTGCCGGAGCGCGCGCTACCTCCCGCTGAGGCCAAGTTTTGAACGTTGTTACGACGAAGAGTCCGGGGCAATGGAAGGCGGAGGCGGTGGCGGAGGCGGATAGGCTGGCCGGGACGGGATCCGAGGCCTTGGGAGACCCGGCGGTGGAGGCGGTTTGGGTTCCAACGACTGCCGGGGGCGCAATGGTGACTGGTGCGAGGTGAGTGGTGGGACCGGCGGAGGCGGAGGTGGAGGCGGCTCTAGCGCCGGCAATACTGGGCCGCCCGCGCGCAGCCGTTCGATGGTCTGCTCTGCCCGGCGGCGGGCATCGGGAGTGTCGTCGCGTTCGTAGAAGCGGGGAAAATCGCGGCGGCCGAGAGTGTCGGTGAACAGCGGCTTGTAGCCGAGCGCGTGGGCAATCGCCACCATACGGCGACATCGTTCGGCACTCGTGGTGTAAGGGAACTGCAGTTGTACGCGGCCGCGTCCGTCGAAGTGCCTGATGATCTCCTCGTCTGTCATATGTGGTCCTCGTAACGGGGCAGCTTTTCAGGGAAGGTGCGGGGGTTCTGGCATTCAGCCAGTTCGTAAGTGTGTTTGGTAAGTTGATAGGTGAAGTCGGTTACCGCTTGGCGAAGCGTTGCTCCAGAAACTCTTCCGTGCCCGATCACGCCGGCTTCGGCGATGATCGCGTACGATTCGTTCGCGTCCTTGGCTCGAACTCCCCGAGGGACGCAGGGGATGTAGACGGAGGAGCTGCCACTACTCGAGTCGAGTTCGGCCAAGGCCTCGACGTCACCGACGGAAACACGTACGGCATCGCCACGGGTACTTGTCCTGTAGTGGTTGAGCCACTGCCGCACTGAAGCGTCTTCGACGCGCGCCATGCCGGAGAGAATCGATCCGGCGCTGGTGTGTATGTGGCAGGAGAACATAATGCCCTCCCTCTCATGCCGCTGGCTGGCGCCCTCCTCCGCTGTGCGTGTGCGCGGAAGTGTCCTGATCACCACTTGGCGATCGACGGCCCCGTCGCACACCTTGGGCGGCAGGCGCTCAAGTCCTTTGGTGAAGATCTGTACGTATCCGAACCAGGCGGCAGCGCCTACGAGACAGAGCACCGTCAGGGAGATGACAAATCCTTTGGCGGTGTACTCAGCGGTCGCAAACCGTTCCTTACTCGCAGCGATCCTAGCCACTCGGGCGCTCCTTGGATCGGCTCAGGAATTCACTGGCGTCGTCCCAACCCTGATTGACTGCGACGCGCACGGTGTCGCTGGTCCCGTTCTTGGGGAGATCAACGTGATGCTGCTCAAGAGCGTCCTCGGTCGACCATTGTGTCTGCTGGCTGACCGAATCCCTCATATCATAGAGGTCCTTGGCGCTCGCATACAGGGCCTCATCCCGAGCGCCTTTCAATTCCTGGCCCTCAATGAAGCGATCGACGGCCAAGCCGACGACCCCGCCAGCAAATCCTCCAACTGCGGCACCGGCCGCCGCGTGACTACCAGGGAAAAGGGAGACGGATCCATATCCCAAGCCGGTCGCGATCCACGTCTTAATGAAATCTCCCTTCTTCTGCAGGGCGTCATTGTAGTCGGACTCCCCATCAACGGCGGCTTGAACGCTTTCATCTGCCACAGAATGCCCGACAATTCCCTCGATGATGCCTGCATTTCTGCCGATGTTTTCAAGGACTTGGCCGCGAGGGCCATCGAATAGAGATGGGTCAGAGAGGTGTGCATCCAAGAGGCCACTGGTGTAGACGCTTTCACCAATGATAATCCCGGCTCTTCCGGCAGGATCTAGAGATACCGCCGAAAGGAATCGCGTCACGTCCGCCGTTTCCAGCGCCTCAGGAGATTCGCTGTTGGTGAGGAACACCTCCGAGTTGGGGCCTCCGAAGGCCCGGCTCATCTCCGGCATATAGGAAGCCGCCATGTCCCCGAGACTTTCACCGAGTCCGTTGCCCACCAGGTCCGAGCCTCCGCCGGGCTGTGCCACCGCGTTCATGATGTTAGCCATGATCTGGACTTGCTGGGTGTTGTGAGGAGGGGCCGCTGATGTGTAGTCACCGGCGGCGACCCCTGTCACCGCGGCCTCCAGAGCCCGCCCGAGAGCCTCGCCCCGGTCCGTGTACCTGGTCGTACCCAGCATGTGATCCAGGTCCGACTTGGACTCGAACGCGTGCACCGCCGCCTCGGGATTGTGGGACAGGCCCTCGAAAAGCCCTTCCAAAGGATCTCGCCCGTTGCCGTCGCCGAAGACGAGGTCCAGCGAGTCGTATCCCTTGACCCAAAGGTCGCGGGTGCCGGCGTCCCCCGCTCCCTTGTCCGCTTTGAACAGCTTTTCCCGGTAGCTGTCGAGGAACTCTGTGTCGTACTCGCCCTTGCGCATGAGGCTGCTGATGACCTGGGAGCCTAGGGCGCCGACAGGGTTGGATGAATTTGCGGCGATGAAGTTTGTGTTGCGCTCGGCGACAAGGTCCTTCTTCCAGTGCTGCATGGCGTCCGAGTCCGAGAAGGACGCCGTGGCCAGGGTCAGGCCGAGGTTTTGCTGCAGGCTCTTCATGGTCTCGAGTTCCGAGCCCCTGGCGCCGGCGTGGGCGGTAGTCATCTCGATCCAGAACTGGAGCGCCCCCTTGGCCCCGAGGCTCTTCGCGAACTGCTCCGCGAACAGAGGGTCGGCCTTGTAATTCTCCATCGTGCGATTGAAGTTGGCGATGTCAGTGAGGCTCATGTCGGATGGCTTCTTGGCCATGCCTGCCAGCTTTTCCGCGGCCGCGACAGCCTTGGCGGCGGAGTCTCGGTCAGAGTAGGAGGCGTCGCTGAATCCGTACTTCGCCTGGTCGACGATAAGCCTTAGGGCCTTCGCGGCACTGTTGTCGCTTTGCGTCGCCTTGGTCAGGATGCCTTCGATCTCCTCACGGAGGGCGTTCACTGCCTTCTGGTCCGCCGCTCCAGTCTTTCCGCTGGGGTCGGATGCCCAGTCGGGCCGGGTGTTCCCTGTGACAGTGAACGTGCCCTCACCGGTATCGATCACGGTCATGTTCTGCCGTGTACCGCGCGCGATCGCCTCGTTCAGCTGGGTGCGGTATCCGATGAGCTCACCACGGGTGTCGCTAAGGATCTTGGTGATGGAGTCGGCCTGAGTGTGGGCATCGGCGAACTCGGCGGCGGTCTTGGCGATGAACTCGCGGCTGACGGTGGCGTTGACACCCACCCAATTGGCTTTGTCGGCCTTGGACTTCAGGTTCGTCTCGGCGTCCTTCTGCAGGTCCGACAGCTTCTTCGTCATCTGTTCCCAGTCGGTGATCGCTTCACCGAGCTTCGAGAAGTTGCCGTGGCGCAGCGCGTCGAGGTCCATCGGTGTCAGTGACCCTTTCGGTCGTCGAAGCCCTCGTCGAGCAGGGCGATGCTGCTGACCGTGCCGGCGATGTAGGACTCATCGGCAGCGTGCTGATTCTTGGTGAAGCGCAGGTGGTTGGAGATGTGGGCACAGGCGTCCAGCAAGGTCTTGGTCTGCTGGCTCCAGCGCTCAGTCACATGCTCCAGCGCGCCTCCCAGGGCGAATCCCTCCCCTTTGAGTCCGCCAGCGGCCGCCTCAGAGGCCACACGCGCATGGCCGCTGTAGGCCGTGAAGTCCGTGAAGAGGTCATGGGCCGCCTTACCGACCGCCGCGAGATCCTTCTGACTTGCTACGAGGTCTCCCTGGGTGCCGCTTCCCCCTTGGTCGGCCGGGTACTGGTTCAGCTGCATCTTCGTTTTCGACTGCTGCTCCGCCGCCTCGGACTTCAGCTGTTCCCACTCATCCCACGCCATCGGTGTTCCCTTCCCCCGGGGTGTCGTCGCCCTTCCGAGTCGCTACTCGCACCTGCACAAGGGCTTGTGACTGGTCCGCTCGTCTCAACCCTCAAGCCCACCAGACTCGAGGTAATCAATGCTGGTGAACCACCACACGGCCATCACGACCATCACCGCCGCGAGTGACAGCAGGAGAATTCGTCGGGCTCTGTACCCTGCTTCTGACGGTTCGTTCGCCTCTGGGTCACTGAAACGGCGTGCCTGGAAGCGCCACCAGAGCGCCTTTTGATCGAGCATGCCCATCCCGCCGAGCCAGACGGCGAGCAGGAGCATGAAGATTCCTACCCCGACCATCAAAATGTCCCTTCCGGTGTCAAACCAATCTGCACCAACGGCCTCCCCCTCCGCCGAGACACGAAGACCCCCCGCCCCGCAGGCATGGGCCGCGGCCGCACCCCACCGAGCAGATCCCCCTCACCCGGATCGCCGGCCAGCACGACCCCCTGCGCCCCCAGCTCCTTCACCCGCTGCATGAACGCCTCGTACGACGCCCGCCCTGCACCCGCCGTGGACCGCGCGATGATGAACCGCACCCCCACGTCCCGGGCGAACGGCAAGAGCTCCGTCAGTCCCGCCAGCGGGTTGCCGCTCGACGTGGCCACGAGGTCGTAGTCGTCGATGACGACGTACACCGTGGGTCCGCGCCACCAGCTGCGGTCCCGCAGCTGCTGGGCCGTGACGTCGGCTGTGGGCGTGCGGCGTTTCATCAGGTCGGCCAGGGCGGCCATGTGATGGTCCATGGAGTTGGACATGGGGATGTACTCGGCGAGGTGGGACGACGGCGTCACGTCCAGCAGCGAGCGCCGGTTGTCGATGACGAACAGCTTGGCCTCGTCGCCCGGGTACCGCTGCGTCAGCTGCTGGATCAGCAGCCGCAGCAGGTTCGACTTGCCCGACTCGCTCTCGCCGAAGACGAGGAAGAACGGGTCCTGCTCGAAGTCCACGAAGACCGGTTCGAGGTTGTCCTCGTCGAGGGCGAAGGCGACGCCGCGGCGCGGGAAGCGATCGCCCGGAGGAAGCTGATCGGCCGGGAACTCGCGCGGCAGCAGCCGGACTTCGGGAGCGCCGGGGGCCTGCCAGTGCCGGGAGACCTCGGTTGCGAGAGCGGCCGTGGCGTCCGCCAGGTCCGTGTCGGAGGTGAGCCCGTCTATGCGCGGCACCGCCGCCATGAAATGCAGCTTCTGCGGTGCCTGTCCGCGGCCCGGCACCCCCGCCGGGACGTTCGCGGCCACCTTGCGGTCCAGCTCGGAGTCCATCGTGTCGCCGAGCCGCAGCTCCAGGCGGTTCATCAGGTGGTCCTTGAGGTTGGCCCTGACCTCCATCGAACGAGACGCCGTCAGGATCAGGTGGACGCCGTAACCGAGACCCCGCGCCGCGATGTCGTGGATCACCTGGTCCAACGCCTCGTAGTCCGCACGGAAGTTGCCCCAGCCGTCGATGACCAGGAACACGTCCCCCCAGGGCTGATCCGTGACCGAGATCTCGCCCCGGGCACGCCTGGCCCGGAAGTCCGCGATCGACGCGATGCCCGCGGAGCGGAAGTACTCCTCGCGGCGGTTCAGCACGCCGTACACCTCGGCCACCGTGCGCCGCACCCGCTCCGGATCCAGGCGCGAGGCGACCCCGCCCACGTGCGGCAGTCCGGCCACCGCCGACATGCCGCCACCACCGAAGTCGAGGCCGTAGAACTGCACTTCGTACGGGGTGTGTGTGAGCGCGAACGCCGAGATCAGGGTGCGCAGCAGCGTCGACTTGCCGGACTGCGGGCCGCCGATGATCTGCATGTGGCCGGCCGCGCCGGAGAAGTCGACCCACAGCGGGTCGCGGCGCTGCTCGTAGGGCTTGTCCACCAGGCCCGCCGGTACGACCAGGCGGCCGGCGCCCTCGTAGCCCGGCTGTGTGAGGCCGCGGCCCTGCACCGCTGTGAGGCCGGGCAGGAGCCCGTCGAGCGGCGGCGGACTGTCCAGCGGCGGCAGCCACACCTGGTGAGCCGCCGGGCCCTGGGCCTCCAGCCGGCGCACGATCACGTCGAGCACGGTGTCGGCGAGCGCGTCGTCGACCTCCGGACCGTCCGAAGCCGCAGAGCGCTGGGGCGGCACAGCCATGTACTGCACCGGCACCTCGGCCGCCGTGAACAGCACCGGCCGCCGGTTCATCGGCAGCGGCCCGCCGCCCAGCGCGGCTCGCTGCGTGCCCGAGCGGTACACGCCGGAGACGTAGGCCGCCTTGAAACGCACCATCTCGTCCGTACCGAACTTCAGAAGGCCGGAGCCCGGGACGTTCGGCAGCTCATAGGCGTCCGGGACGCCGATCGCCGCGCGGGACTCCGCCGCGGAGAAGGTGCGCAGCCCGACCCGGTACGACAGGTAGGTCTCCAGACCGCGCAGGCGGCCTTCCTCCAGGCGCTGCGACGCCAGCAGCAGATGCACACCGAGCGACCGGCCGATGCGGCCGATCTGCACGAACATCTCGATGAAGTCGGGCTTCGCCGTCAGCAGCTCACTGAACTCGTCGATGACCAGCACCAATGACGGGATGGGCTGCAGGGCCGCACCAGCCGCGCGGGCCTTCTCGTAGTCGTGGATGTTGGCGTAGTTGCCCGCGTCGCGCAGCATCTCCTGGCGGCGGTTGAGTTCGCCGCGGATGGAGTCGCCCATGCGGTCGACCAGGGTGAGGTCGTCCGCGAGGTTGGTGATGACTGCTGCCACGTGGGGCATCTGCGCCATACCGGCGAAGGTCGCGCCGCCCTTGAAGTCCGCGAGGACGAAGTTCAGTGTCTCCGACGAATGGGTGACCGCGAGGCCCAGTACCAGTGTGCGCAGCAGCTCCGACTTGCCGGAGCCGGTGGCACCGACGCACAGGCCGTGCGGGCCCATGCCCTCCTGCGCGGCCTCCTTGAGGTCCAGCATCACGGGGCGTCCGTCCTCGCCGACACCGATCGGCACCCGCAGCCGCTCCGCCAGCGAACGCGGCCGCCAGGTGCGCTGGGGGTCGACGGATGCCGCGTCGCCGAGGTTCAGCAGGTCGGTGAACTCCAGGTTGGCGAGCAGCGGTTCGTCGTCGTCCCCGCCCGAGGCCATCCGCAGCGGGGCCAGCTGCCGGGCGAGGGCTTCGGCGGACTCGTAGGAGAGGACGTCGGGAATTCCTTCGTAGACGACACCGTGCCCCGACTCCAGGTGCAGCGCTTCGGGCTGTACGACGATGGAGAGCTCGCCGCCCGTGCTCAGATCGCCGGGAACCACCTCGAGGACGGTGACGCCCTGGAGACCTTCGGGATTGGCCAGGACCGAGTCCGGCGGCAGGGAGAGGCCGTCGAGTACGACGACGATGTGGGGCTCCTCCGGCAGGGGCGCCGCGTTTGGGTGGAAACGCGGGCGGCCGGTCAGCCGGCCGGCGAGCAGGTTCTCCAGCTCGCGGCTGTCGCTGTCGATCAGCCTGCGGCTGCCCGCTCCGTCCACGGCACCGGGCGCCTGGACGTGCGGCAACCATTTGATCCACTCCCAGTGGGGCAGTGCCTCGCGGCCCGCAGCCACCACGATGAGCAGATCCTCCGGGGAGTGCAGCGCGGCCAGCGAGCCGGCCATGGCCCGGGCGGAGGACCGTACGGACTGCGGATCGCCGCTGATCGTGACGTGGTAGAACGCACGCAACGAGACCGCCATCGGCAGGTCTTCCAGAGTGCTGTGGACGGAGAGGAAGCGCTGCATGGCACCCGCGGTCAGCGGCTCGAGCTGCTCGACAGGGCCGGTCTCGGGCGCGACGAGGGCCCTGGCGAGAGCCTGGGAGCCGAGGCCGATGCGGACCTGGGCGAAGTCCTCGTCGCCGGGGCGTCGTTCCCACACCCGGCTGCCCTCGGCGACCAGGGCCCACAGCTGTTCGGGGGAGGGGTGGAGGAAGTACTGCGCGTCACGCTGTGCCTTCGCCGTGTCGACGGCCGTGCGCCGGGTCTGTGCCAAATAGCTCAGGTAGTCGCGGCGCATGTCCGCCAGCTCCCCCTGGGAGCCGCGGCGGAAGCGGATCACCATCGCGACGGACATGGCGATCGTCGAGGCGATCATGACCATGCCCATGATCCTCATGAACGGCTGCCCGCTCGTGAAGAAGAAGACCACCGAGCCACCCATGCCCAACGTCGGCAGGAGTTGCATCAGCACGCTCTCCCGGTGGCCCCGGGGTAGTTCCGGTGGAGGCTGCAGGACGATGTCCTGCGTGGACACTTCGGACGGCAGCACCCGAGGCGGGCGCTTCACGACGATGTGGCTCACTGGCATCCATTCCCTCGACCAGCCCGAGAGTCCGTCCGCCGCCCCGTGTCAGGCGGACGCAGGCCGCCGCGCGATCCTACTGACTCCCCTGGACGCAAGGGGCGATAGGGTGCCGGAAGTTCGCTTCGGCACACGTGAGTTGAGCCGGGGTAAATGGCGCATTCCGTCAGATCCGGCGGGCCGCGGGACCCCGGCGACGGCCTCCGCCGTTCCCAGGACCTCCCCGCTTGACGGTCACACGGGACGGGGAAAGCCGCGCAGGACTTCCACGACCGTAGGTAAAGATTCATCACTGAGGGGGAGCAGCAGGTGAGCATGACGGCCTCCGCGGCAGCCACCGGAGGGGGACCCGGTACGGGAACTCCCGCCGGGGCGGGCACGGGTCTCGGTTTCTGCCGCGTCACCATCGTCGCGCCCGACAGCCGGATCGACGTGGCGCTGCCCGACGACATCCCGGTGGCCGACCTCTATCCGGAGATCCTCACACTCGCCCGGCAAAGTCCCGGCGAGGGCGCGCCCGTCGGCTACCACCTGGTCCGCCGGGACGGCACCGTCCTCGACAGTGCCCGTTCCTTCGCCGCCCAGCGCATCCTCGACGGCGAGCTCCTCGCGCTGCGCCCGTTCTCCGAGTCGCTGCCGCCCGCCGTCTTCGACGACGTCTCCGAGGCGGTCGCCTCCGCCGTGACCAGCGAGCGCATCTTGTGGAGCGGCGACCTGACGCGCGCGGCGGGTCTCGTCGGGGGAGGCGTACTGCCGGTCCTGCTGGCCTTCGTGGCCTGGATGGGCGACCCGCGTCACGACATGAACAGCCTGCCCGGCATCCTCGCCGGCGTCGCCGGTGTCGTCCTGGTGGTCCTGGCCTGCGTGCGCGCCCGGGTCTACGACGACCGGACCGGGGCCATCGCCTTGGGTCTCGGCGCCCTCCCCAACGTCGGCGTGGCCGGCTCGGGTCTCCTGCCGCTCGCCGACGGACAGGGCATCGGCAAACTTCAGTTCCTCCTCGCCTGCGCGGCGGTGCTGCTGGCCTCGGTCCTGCTCACCCTGTGCTCGCCGAGCGGGGACAGCCCGTTCGTCGCCTTCCTCGTGGCCGCCGCCATCGGCTTGCTCGCCGTGTTCGCGGCGATCCTCGCCGACTGGACGCCTTCCGAGATCGCTGCCCTGTGCAGCCCGATCGCCGTCGGAGGCCTGGCCTTCCTGCCGGGGCTGTCGATGCGCTTCGCCCGGCTCCCGATCGGCTTCGACACCCCGAACACCGTGCCGCGCAGCGCGTACGACCCAGACCCCTCCCCTCAGGAGCCGGTCGACGCCGAGCGGGTCGCCGCCAAGGCGCGGCGCGGACACGAACTCCTGGTCGGCCTGGTGGGTGGCTGCGCGCTGATCGCCGTCGGTTCCTCGGCGGTCCTCGGGTTCTCCTCGAACGTCTGGGCCCAGCTACTCGCCCTGGCGACCGGCCTGGCCATGCTGATGCGCGCCCATCTCTTCCGGTACACCGGCCAGGTGGCCCCCGTCCTGGCCGCCGGTCTCGCCTCTCTCGTGCTGCTCGGCCTCGGGCTGGCACTCAATCCACCGCACTCGGTCGTCCGCGACGCCCTCACGGGCGACCGCGCCGACCTCGACATCCGGACCATCTGGCTCGTCGCGGCGAT
>NZ_JBEOXI010000258.1:0-11232 GCF_040296465.1 Streptomyces sp. NPDC002130 | reverse complement strand
TTCGTCCTCGCCGGGCGGCCCCTCCCCCGGGCACGACCGCGCTCGTCACGGCGATCGGTTTGATCGTCTCGCGCGGCGGCCTCACTCCGTTCTGGGGACGCTTCCTGGAGATCGCCGAGGGCTTCGTGCTGCTGACCCTGGTGCCGCTGGCCTTGGCGGTGTTCGACGTGTACTCGACAGTGCGCTCGTTGACCAGCTGAGCCCGACCCGCTTCCCCAAGCGTTGCCCGGTCCATCCGGACGGCGGATCCACCAGGCCAATGGGAAGCGTCCGACGGCACTGCGGGCACCGGTCCGCAGTCCAGCGTGGTGGCGGCGGCCGCAGGTGCGGGCTGCGACGGGACCCGTTGTCCGCTCAGCGGGACACGCCGCCGACCGTCACCACGCAGAGCCGTATCGAGGCTCATCGGCTCGACCACCGGGTCATCGAGGAGTGCTCGGCGACCCGGTCAGGCCTCCCGTACCCACCCGTCACTCCGGGGCAAGCCCTCCATCGCGTGGCGTCGGCTCAAGATCGAACTCCCCGTCCCGCGCCCCCAGCACGAACGCCCGCCACTCCGCCTCCGTGTAGCGCAGCACCGTGCCCGGGTCGAGCGACGACCGCATCGCCACGGCACCCTCGGGCAGGTAGGCGATCTCGACCCGCTCCTCGTGCGCCTCGGTGCCCGGCGCGCTGTGCCACTCGACACCGGAGATGTCGAGGGCGTAGAGCTCGTCCCGCTCGCGCTCCTTGCGTGCCTTGATCTCCTCAGCCGTCTCCGCCATGCCGCAGCGACCCCTTCCCGACGTACGAACGATCCGAATCCGCTCACCCTAGTGGCCCCCTCCGCTCCGGCCGGGGGGTTCGGAAGACCCGGGCAAAGGGGACCCCGGTCGCCTGGTACGCTGGTCGACGGCCGTTTGTGTACGCACCCCCGGAGCCCACCGCTCTGGAGGCCGCGCCCAGCGGATCCCCGCCTTCCGAGTCATGGAAGCTCCCCCGAGACAAAGACCGGGGGCACTCGGTGGCCATCACAGACTACGAGGAGTACGCGTGCCGCTCGACGCCGCTACGAAGAAGCAGATCATCAGCGAGTTCGGCCAGAAGGAGGGCGACACCGGCTCCCCCGAGGTCCAGGTCGCCATGCTCTCGCGCCGCATCTCGGACCTGACCGAGCACCTCAAGACCCACAAGCACGACCACCACTCCCGCCGTGGCCTGCTGATCCTGGTGGGTCAGCGTCGCCGCCTTCTCCAGTACCTGGCGAAGAAGGACATCCAGCGCTTCCGTGCGCTGGTCGACCGCCTCGGCATCCGCCGCGGTGCGGCGGGCGCCAAGTAAGACGCCGTGAGGGGAGCGGTTCCCGAAGGAAAGGGGACCGCTCCCTTTGCTGTACGTGCGGAGTGTCACCACTGCTTTGTAGTGTGGTAGCACAACGCAATACGGACGACACAGCACAACAAGAAGAGGAGAGGCGCACCTAGCCGCCGCCGGTCCTCGGTAGTGGCCCCCGGGGGAAGCGAGCCCGGGTGCTTCGATCGAAGACCGGCCCGCACAGCCCGGAGCGCTTCTCCGCAACCGTCCCCCTGCCACACGGGCAGCGACGGGACGAAGACGAGGAGATAACGCTAGTGGAGAACGAGACCCACTACGCCGAGGCCGTCATCGACAATGGCGCCTTCGGCACCCGCACCATCCGCTTCGAGACGGGCCGCCTGGCCAAGCAGGCCGCCGGCTCCGCCGTGGCGTACCTGGACGACGACACCATGGTGCTGTCGGCCACCACCGCCTCCAAGAACCCCAAGGACCAGCTCGACTTCTTCCCCCTCACGGTGGACGTCGAGGAGCGGATGTACGCCGCCGGCAAGATCCCCGGCAGCTTCTTCCGCCGTGAGGGCCGTCCCTCCGAGGACGCCATCCTCACCTGCCGCCTGATCGACCGCCCGCTGCGCCCCTCCTTCAAGAAGGGCCTGCGCAACGAGATCCAGGTCGTCGCCACGATCATGGCGCTCAACCCCGACCACCTGTACGACGTCGTCGCGATCAACGCCGCGTCCGCGTCCACGCAGCTGGCCGGCCTGCCCTTCTCCGGCCCGATCGGCGGCGTCCGCGTCGCGCTGATCCGCGGCCAGTGGGTGGCCTTCCCGACGCACACCGAGCTCGAGGACGCCGCGTTCGACATGGTCGTCGCGGGCCGCGCCCTGGAGGACGGCGACGTCGCGATCATGATGGTCGAGGCCGAGGCCACCGAGAAGACCATCAAGCTGGTCGAGGGCGGCGCCGAGGCGCCGACCGAGGAGGTCGTCGCCGCCGGTCTGGAAGCCGCGAAGCCCTTCATCAAGGTGCTCTGCAAGGCCCAGTCGGACCTCGCCGCCAAGGCCGCCAAGCCCACCGGCGAGTTCCCGATCTTCCTCGACTACCAGGACGACGTCCTGGAGGCGCTCACCGCCGCCGTCCGCCCGGAGCTCGCCTCCGCGCTGACCATCGCCGGCAAGCAGGAGCGCGAGGCCGAGCTCGACCGCGTCAAGGGTCTCGCCGCCGAGAAGCTCCTCCCGGAGTTCGAGGGCCGCGAGAAGGAGATCTCCGCCGCGTACCGCTCGCTGACCAAGACCCTGGTCCGTGAGCGCGTCATCAAGGAGAAGAAGCGCATCGACGGCCGCGGTGTCACCGACATCCGCACCCTGGCCGCCGAGGTCGAGGCCATCCCGCGGGTCCACGGCTCCGCCGTGTTCGAGCGTGGCGAGACCCAGATCCTGGGCGTCACCACCCTGAACATGCTCCGCATGGAGCAGCAGCTGGACACCCTCTCCCCGGTGACCCGCAAGCGCTACATGCACAACTACAACTTCCCGCCGTACTCCACCGGCGAGACGGGCCGCGTAGGCTCCCCGAAGCGCCGCGAGATCGGCCACGGCGCCCTCGCCGAGCGCGCCCTGGTGCCGGTCCTGCCGACGCGCGAGGAGTTCCCCTACGCGATCCGCCAGGTCTCCGAGGCGCTGAGCTCCAACGGCTCGACGTCCATGGGCTCGGTCTGCGCCTCCACCATGTCGCTGCTGAACGCCGGTGTGCCGCTGAAGGCCCCCGTCGCCGGTATCGCCATGGGCCTGATCTCCCAGGAGATCGAGGGCGAGACGCACTACGTCACCCTCACCGACATCCTCGGTGCGGAGGACGCCTTCGGCGACATGGACTTCAAGGTCGCCGGCACGAAGGACTTCGTGACCGCCCTCCAGCTCGACACCAAGCTGGACGGCATCCCGGCCTCCGTCCTGGCCGCGGCCCTCAAGCAGGCCCGTGACGCCCGCCTCCACATCCTCGACGTGATGATGGAAGCGATCGACACGCCGGACGAGATGTCCCCGAACGCCCCGCGGATCATCACCGTCAAGATCCCCGTGGACAAGATCGGCGAGGTCATCGGCCCCAAGGGCAAGATGATCAACCAGATCCAGGAGGACACCGGCGCCGAGATCACGATCGAGGACGACGGCACCATCTACATCGGTGCCGCCGACGGCCCCGCCGCCGAGGCCGCCCGCACCACGATCAACGGCATCGCCAACCCGACGATGCCCGAGGTCGGCGAGCGCTACCTGGGCACGGTCGTCAAGACGACCACCTTCGGCGCGTTCGTCTCCCTGCTGCCCGGCAAGGACGGTCTGCTGCACATCTCGCAGATCCGCAAGCTGGCCGGCGGCAAGCGCGTGGAGAACGTCGAGGACGTCCTCGGTGTGGGCCAGAAGGTCCAGGTCGAGATCGCCGAGATCGACTCCCGCGGCAAGCTCTCCCTGATCCCGGTCATCGAGGGCGAAGACGGCGACGAGACGAAGGACGACGGCGACAAGTGACGTCCCGTGGCTTCCAGGCGACGGCCCGCACCTCCTCGGAGGCGCGGGCCGTCGCCCGTACCCAAACCCTCATCAAGGGCGAGAACGGCATCGGTACGGTCCGCAAGACCACCCTGCCCGGCGGCCTGCGCATCGTCACCGAGACCCAGCCCTCGGTCCGCTCCGCGACCTTCGGCATCTGGGCGCACGTCGGCTCCCGCGACGAGACCCCGGCCCTGAACGGCGCCACCCACTACCTGGAGCACCTGCTCTTCAAGGGCACCAGCCGCAGGTCGGCCCTGGACATCTCCGCCGCGCTGGACGCGGTCGGCGGCGAGATGAACGCGTTCACGGCCAAGGAGTACACGTGCTACTACGCACGCGTGCTCGACAACGACCTGCCGCTGGCCATCGACGTCGTCTGCGACATGCTGACCGGCTCGCTGATCCGCGAGGACGACGTCGACGTGGAGCGGGGCGCGATCCTCGAAGAGATCGCCATGACCGAGGACGACCCGGGCGACTGCGTGCACGACCTGTTCGCGCACACGATGTTCGGCGACAACCCCCTCGGCCGCCCGGTCCTCGGCACGGTCGACACGGTCAACGCCCTCACCGCCGACCGCATCCGCCGCTTCTACAAGAAGCACTACGACCCGACCCACCTGGTCGTCGCCTGCGCCGGCAACATCGACCACGCCAAGGTCGTACGGCAGGTCCGCGCCGCCTTCGAGAAGGCCGGTGCCTTCAAGGACCCGGCCGCGGACCCGGTCGCCCCGCGCAGCGGCACGCGTGCCCTGCGCACCGCGGGCCGCGTCGAGCTGGTCGACCGCAAGACCGAGCAGGCGCACGTCGTGCTCGGCATGCCGGGCCTGTCCCGCACGGACGAGCGCCGCTGGGCCCTGGGCGTGCTGAACACCGCCCTCGGCGGCGGCATGTCCTCCCGCCTCTTCCAGGAGGTCCGCGAGAAGCGCGGCCTGGCCTACAGCGTGTACTCGTACACCTCCGGCTTCGCCGACTGCGGCCTGTTCGGCGTCTACGCCGGCTGCAGGCCCTCGCAGGTGCACGACGTGCTGAAGATCTGCCGCGACGAGCTCGACCAGGTCGCCGAGCACGGCCTCTCGGACGACGAGATAGGGCGTGCGATCGGCCAGCTCCAGGGGTCCACGGTCCTCGGCCTGGAGGACACCGGCGCGCTGATGAACCGTATCGGCAAGAGCGAGCTGTGCTGGGGCGAGCAGATGTCCGTCGACGACATGCTGTCGCGGATAGCGTCGGTCACCCCGGACGACGTCCGCGAGGTCGCCCGCGAGATCCTGGGACGGCGGCCCTCCCTGTCGGTCATCGGCCCGCTGAAGGACAAACAGGCGGCCCGCCTCAACGACGCCGTCGCCTGACAATCCCCTGGTGAAGGAAGCACAAGAGATGAGCAAGCTGCGCGTGGCGATCCTCGGCGCCAAGGGCCGGATCGGCTCGGAAGCCGTACGAGCCGTCGAAGCCGCCGAGGACATGGAACTGGTCGCCGCCCTCGGCCGGGGCGACAAGCTTCAGACGCTGACCGAAGCCGGTGCCCAGGTCGCGGTCGAACTGACCACGCCCGACTCGGTCATGGCCAATCTCGACTTCTGCGTCGGCCACGGCATCCACGCGGTCGTCGGCACCACCGGCTGGAACGACGAGCGCCTCGCGCAGCTGAACGGCTGGCTGTCCGCCTCCCCGGAGACGGGCGTGCTCATCGCGCCGAACTTCTCCATCGGGGCCGTACTGAACATGAAGTTCGCGCAGATCGCGGCACCGTACTTCGAGTCGGTGGAGGTCATCGAGCTCCACCATCCGAAGAAGGTCGACGCCCCGTCGGGCACCGCCACGCGCACGGCCCAGCTCATCGCGTCGGCTCGTGCCGAGGCGGGTGCGGCCCCGGCACCGGACGCCACGCAGACGGCCCTGGACGGGGCGCGAGGCGCGGACGTCGACGGCATCCCCGTGCACTCCGTCCGCCTGCGCGGTCTGCTGGCCCACCAAGAGGTCCTGCTGGGCGGCGAGGGCGAGACGCTCACCATCCGCCACGACTCGCTCCACCACAGCAGCTTCATGCCGGGCATCCTGCTCGGCGCCCGCCGCGTGGTGAGCACCCCGGGCCTGACGTTCGGCCTGGAACACTTCCTGGATCTGAACTGAGCCCCTGACGTCATGCGAGCGAAGCTCACCTACGCCCTCACCGCCGCCGTCCTGGTCGTCTACTTCGTCCTGGTCGGCAGCCGCGGCGTCCTGCTCATCGAGATCGGCACGCCCCTCACCGTCACCTTCGGTGTCGCCGTGCTGATCCTGCCATTCATCGGCCTGTGGTTCCTGTGGAAGAACACCCAGTTCGCCCGCAAGGCCAACCAGCTCGCCGCCGAACTCGACGCCGAGGGCGGTCTGCCCGTCGACGAGCTGCGGCGCACCCCCAGCGGGCGCATCGACCGGGACTCGGCCGACGAGGTCTTCGCCAGGCGCAAGGCCGAGACGGAGGACGCCCCCGACGACTGGCGCACCTGGTTCCGCCTCGCCGTCGCCTACCACGACGCCCGCGACACCCCGCGCGCCCGTAAGGCGATGCAGCACGCGATCGCCCTGCACGACGGCAAGCAGCCCGAAGTGGCCTGAACCGCTGCCCACTCATGACGGAGGGGCCGGACCGTTTTCTCTCACGGTCCGGCCCCTCCGTCATGAGGCTGAGACGTCAGCGCGGGCCGTGGTCCGCGGCCCACGCCTCCACCGAGTCGGCCGCTCGGTCGAAGGCCTCCGCGCGCCCCAGGAAGTCCGCGTTGTGCGTGGTCATCAGGGGCGGCAGTTCGGCCGCCTCCCGGCCCTGGCGCCCCAGCAGCAGCGCTTGCCCCTGCACGGTCCGGGGCAGCCCCAGCCAGCGCACCGGCTGCTGCACCGTCCGCACGGAGACGACCTGCTCCCAGGACGCCGTACGCGTCGTGAGGAAACCCACGTGCCGCAGCCCGCGTGCGCTGACCCACACGCCCATGCGCAGCAGCCGCAGCGCAGCGGCGATGACGAGCAACGCCAGGCCGAACACCAGCGCCGCCGAAGCGAGTTGGGCCGTCACGGCGATGATGACCGCAGCGAACAGCACGAACGAGGCGAGGAGCAGCGCCAGCGCGGCCACCACGACGCGCCACGGCCCGGGCCGGTACGGACGCCGCCAGCGGTCACGGTCTTCGTGAGGCAACGGAACGTCGTCCGCCGCCTCGAAAACGCGGTCGGCCGTCAGGAAGGGCAGGGGCACGGCTGGTCCTCACTCGATCCATGCGTGGGCTGTGCCCGGTGAGGCTACCGATCTGTGTCCCCGGTCACCACTGGCGGGGGGCCGGATGGAGTCACGGCCGGCCCGGCGCGGTTCAGCGCTTGTCGGACGCCTGCGACTGCTGAGGCTGATCAGCCGTCTTGTCGGGCGTCAGCGCGGGCGTCCCGATGACCAGGGACCCCACGAGCCCCGCCACGATGGTGAGCCCCAGCAGCCAACGCCCGGCCATCTGACCGACGGACGACCGCTCGCGGGGTGGGGGAGTGACATTGCTGCGGAACCTGTCGGCCTCGGCGACGAAGGCAAACGGTACGGGTTCACGCCGACCGAACATCAGGGGTACGTCTCCTTCAAGGGTGGAACGGATCACTTTCGTCTGTAGAGACGAACGAACTCCCTCAGAGGTGCCCTGTTTCACCGACTTCATTGCGGCACGGCACCGATCGCGCTGAATTGGCCGGGCCGTAGAGTGGCGTCGCCACACGACGAGATGGGAAGGCCCTGCCAACCGTGACCGACACCCCCGCCGACGACCTCAAGCCCAGCTACCGCAGCGACGTGACCGTCGAGCTGGTCAAGCACACCGCGTCCGACGCGGACGTCCTCTTCGCCGCCCGTGTCTCGACCCTGGGCGAGCAGTCCCTGGACGAGCTGAAGAAGGACCCCGAGCGTTCCAAGGGCCTGATCAACTACCTGATGCGGGACCGGCACGGCAGCCCCTTCGAGCACAACTCGATGACCTTCCTCATCAGTGCCCCGATCTTCGTCTTCCGCGAGTTCATGCGGCACCGCGTCGGCTGGTCGTACAACGAGGAGAGCGGCCGCTACCGCGAGCTCCAGCCCGTCTTCTACGTCCCCGACGAGTCCCGCAAGCTGGTCCAGGAGGGCCGCCCGGGCAAGTACGTCTTCGTCGAGGGCACCCAGGCCCAGCAGGAGCTGGTCGGCCGCGTCATGGAGGACTCGTACCGGCAGGCGTACGAGGCCTACCAGGAGATGCTCGCCGCCGGCGTCGCCCGTGAGGTGGCCCGCTCGGTCCTCCCGGTCGGCCTGTACTCGTCGATGTACGCCACCTGCAACGCCCGCTCGCTGATGCACTTCCTCGGCCTGCGCACCCAGCACGAGCTGGCGAAGGTCCCGTCCTTCCCGCAGCGCGAGATCGAGATGGTCGGCGAGAAGATGGAGGCCGAGTGGTCCCGGCTCATGCCGCTCACCTACGCCGCCTTCAACGCCAACGGACGCGTGGCGCCGTAACGCGTCCCGGTTTTCCCGATCAGGTACAGATGTACGGTTCAGCCGCGCGAAGTGTCCGTATTGCGGCATTTAGAGAAGTTCATCTAGCCTGATCAAACGGGTCCGGCACTGCTTGAACCCCCGAGCAGGCAGTGCCGGGCTCCACCTTTGTCACGACTTGTCGCCTGCCCCTTGGGCAGACCCGGTCCTGAGCAACGAGTAGCGTGTAACCCATGGCTCCGACCTCGACTCCGCAGACCCCCTTCGGGCGGGTCCTCACCGCCATGGTCACGCCCTTCACGGCGGACGGCGCACTCGACCTCGACGGCGCGCAGCGGCTCGCCGCCCACCTGGTGGACGCAGGCAACGACGGCCTGGTCATCAACGGCACCACGGGCGAGTCCCCGACCACCAGCGACGCGGAGAAAGCGGATCTCGTACGGGCGGTCCTGGAGGCGGTCGGCGATCGCGCCCACGTGGTGGCCGGAGTCGGCACCAACGACACCCACCACAGCATGGAACTCGCCCGGGCCGCCGAGCGCACCGGCGCACACGGCCTGCTCGTCGTGACCCCGTACTACAACAAGCCCCCGCAGGAAGGCCTCTACCGGCACTTCACGGCCGTCGCCGACACCACCGGCCTTCCGGTGATGCTCTACGACATCCCCGGCCGCAGCGGCGTCCCGATCAGCACCGAGACGCTCGTCCGCCTCGCCGAGCACCCGCGCATCGTCGCCAACAAGGACGCCAAGGGCGACCTCGGCCGCGCCAGCTGGGCCATCGCCCGCTCCGGCCTCGCTTGGTACTCCGGCGACGACATGCTGAACCTGCCCCTGCTCTCGGTCGGCGCGGTCGGTTTCGTCTCGGTCGTCGGGCACGTCGTCACCCCAGAGCTGCGCGCCCTGGTCGAGGCGTACACCTCGGGCGACGTCCAGAAGGCCACCGAGATCCACCAGCAGCTGCTCGCCGTCTACACGGGCATGTTCCGGACCCAGGGCGTGATGACGACCAAGGCGGCGCTCGCCCTGCAGGGACTGCCCAGCGGGCCGCTGCGCGCCCCCATGGTCGAATGCGCGCCCGAGGAGATCGAGCAACTCAAGATCGATCTTGCTGCCGGCGGGGTACAGCTCTGACATCAGACTTCGCGCGGACCCCCGCGCAACTGCTTCACAACTGAATAAGCGGGCCACCGGTGCCCGCACCCCACACAGACAACTGCTTCTGCACGAACGTCATGCGCGCCACGTGCCCCACCGGTACGTGGCGTGCGTGGTGAGGAGAGTCTTTTGAGTCATCCGCATCCCGAACTCCGCACACCCCCGCCGCTCGCCGAAGGCGGCCTGCGTGTCACCCCGCTCGGCGGCCTCGGCGAAATCGGCCGGAACATGACGGTCTTCGAATTCGGCGGCCGCCTGCTGATCGTCGACTGCGGAGTGCTCTTCCCCGAGGAGGAGCAGCCCGGCATCGACCTGATCCTGCCGGACTTCTCGTCCATCAGGGACCGCCTCGACGACATCGAGGGCATCGTGCTCACGCACGGGCACGAGGACCACATCGGCGGCGTCCCCTTCCTCCTCCGCGAGAAGCCGGACATCCCGCTGATCGGCTCCAAGCTGACCCTCGCCCTCATCGAGGCCAAGCTCCAGGAGCACCGCATCCGCCCCTACACCCTCGAGGTGGCGGAGGGGCACCGCGAGCGCATCGGTCCCTTCGACTGCGAGTTCATCGCAGTCAACCACTCCATCCCGGACGCGCTGGCCGTGGCCATCCGCACCCCCGCGGGCATGGCGGTCCACACCGGCGACTTCAAGATGGACCAGCTTCCGCTGGACAGCCGACTCACGGACCTCCACGCGTTCGCACGCCTGAGCGAGGAGGGCATCGACCTCCTCCTCTCGGACTCGACCAACGCCGAGGTGCCGGGATTCGTCCCGCCCGAGCGGGAGATCTCCAACGTCCTGCGCCAGGTGTTCGCCGGCGCCCGCAAGCGCATCATCGTCGCGAGCTTCGCCAGCCACGTGCACCGCATCCAGCAGATCCTGGACGCGGCGCACGAGTACGGGCGCCGCGTGGCCTTCGTGGGCCGCTCAATGGTCCGCAACATGGGCATCGCGCGGGACCTGGGCTATCTGAGGGTGCCCCCGGGCCTGGTCGTGGACGTCAAGACGCTCGACGACCTCCCGGACAGCGAGGTGGTCCTGGTCTGCACGGGCTCCCAGGGCGAGCCGATGGCGGCCCTGTCCCGCATGGCCAACCGCGACCACCAGATCCGCATCGTCCAGGGCGACACGGTGATCCTGGCGTCGTCCCTGATCCCCGGCAACGAGAACGCGGTCTACCGCGTGATCAACGGCCTCACCCGCTGGGGCGCCAACGTGGTCCACAAGGGCAACGCCAAGGTCCACGTCTCCGGCCACGCCTCCGCGGGCGAGCTGCTGTACTTCTACAACATCTGCCGTCCGAAGAACCTGATGCCGGTGCACGGCGAATGGCGCCACCTCCGGGCCAACGCCGAGCTGGGCGCCCTGACCGGCGTTCCGCACGACCGCATCGTCATCGCCGAGGACGGCGTCGCCGTCGACCTCATCGAGGGCAAGGCGAAGATCTCCGGCAAGGTCCAGGCGGGCTACGTCTACGTCGACGGCCTCTCGGTCGGTGACGTGGGCGAGCCGGCCCTGAAGGACCGCAGGATCCTCGGCGACGAAGGCATCATCTCGGTCTTCCTGGTCATCGACTCGTCCACCGGGAAGATCACCGGCGGCCCGCACATCCAGGCCCGAGGATCCGGCATCGAGGACTCCGCCTTCGCCCCCACCGGCATCGGCGTCCTCTGGGGCCGCCAGGAGCTGCTGGAGGACCTGCCTCCGTTCCTCGGCGGCGGCGAGATGATCGAGACGGTGT